>NZ_JBMDXT010000519.1:0-9995 GCF_048594475.1 Nakamurella sp.
CGGATCTTCTCCTACGACGTCGCCGGCGGCAAGTACGAGGAGCACGACTACTACGCCGTCGGATCCGGATCCACCTTCGCCCGGTCGGCCCTGAAGAAGCGGTACGACGGGTCCGCGGATCTGCCGGTCGCGGTCCGCACCGCGGTCGAGGCCCTGTACGACGCCGCCGACGACGACAGCGCCACCGGCGGGCCGGACCTGACCCGGCGCATCTTCCCCGTGGTCGTCGCGATCACCGTCGAGGGCGCAGTGCGGTGGAGCGACGATGAGGTCGGCGTGGTCGCCGAGGCCGTGGTCGCCGGCCGCATGGTCAACCCGGGCGGCTGACCTTCCCCGCCCGGGGTCGGTCCGACCCCGGACCGGCCCGCCCGACTCGTTCCGGCCCGTCCGGAGCGCCGCCAGTCCCAGCACCCTGCGTTCGAGGAGCCCAGCCCGCCGTGACGATGCCGATCTACGCCTCTCCCGAGCAGTTCATGCGGGACCGCTCGGAGTACGCCCGCAAGGGCATCGCCCGCGGGCGCAGCGTCGTGGTCACGCTCTTCGAGGGCGGGGTGCTGTTCGTCGCGGAGAACCACTCGCCGGCCCTGCACAAGGTGAGCGAGATCTACGACCGGATCGGTTTCGCCGCGGCCGGGCGCTACAACGAGTTCGAGAACCTGCGGACGGCCGGCATCCGGCTCGCCGACGTGCGCGGATTCTCCTACGACCGCAAGGACGTCACCGGCCGCTGGCTGGCCAACGCCTACGCGCAGACCATCGGGTCGATCTTCTCCGAGCACCAGAAGCCGTTCGAGGTGGAGATCTGTGTGGCCGAGGTCGGCCCGCCCGGCACGGTGCCGACGGCCAACGACAACGCCCCGGGGGTGCGCGATCAGCTCTACCGCATCTCCTACGACGGGTCGATCGTCGAGGAACGCAAGTTCGTCGTGATGGGCGGCGTCACCGAGCCCGTGATCACCGCCCTCAACGCGACCTTCCAGGTCGGCTGGGACCTGCCCACCGCGCTGCGGGCGGCGGTCACCGCCCTTGGCTCCACCGGTGAGAACGCCCCCCGCACGCTGCTGCCGACCCAGCTCGAGGTCGCCGTGCTCGACCGCAGCGCGCCGGGACGGACCTTCCGCCGGATCCAGGGAGCGACGCTGTCCGCCCTGCTCACGCCGCCCGCCGAGCCCGGCGCCGCAGCCGGTCCGAGCGCCGACCCGGCGACCGCCGACCCGGCCGGCACCCCGCCGGTCGCACCCGACGAGGGCTGACGGCCGAGGACGCCCACCGCGTTGCAGCACTGTGACCCAGATCACATGACTGACGGTGGGCTCTCGTATCACCCGGTCGCGATCGCCCGTCCTGTCCGTGTTCGGGAAGGACCTGGCTGAGGGGTGCAGGTCCTTTCGGGATCGAAAGAGCCGCCCCTAAGCTGCTGTCGACGTCTGTCGGCAGCGCCAGATCCGTCGCGTCGGGAGGAACCGTGCGTCTTCATCGCCGTCACGGCTCCCATCCGAACGTGTGCGCTCTGGGCGTTCGAATGGGGAGGTACGGGCAGTGATCGGCTCCGACCAGGACATCGTGACGGAGCCGATACCCGGCGCCGCGGTCGCCGCGGCGGCCGCCCCGACATCCGGTGCGCTCAATCCGGTCACCGCCGGGTCGGTCCCGACCGGTCCCACCACCCCGGATCCGGCGCCCGCGCCGTCCGGCGCCGCGGCGGCCCGCGGCACCACGCCCGAGGGGCTGCGCCGGCGGGCCGACGTCGGCGACCTCGTGGTGCGGGCCGGGACCGCGTTCGAGGAGTACCGCCAGGGCGTCCCCGGGGCCATCGACACGCTGGTCCGGCTGGTCAGCCCGCTGCTCTGGCACACCGCCCGGCAGTGCGGGCTCTCGTCCGCCGAGGCCGAGGACGTGGTCCAGCAGACGTTCCTGTCGCTGGTCCGCAGCAAGGACACCATCAGCGATCCGCTGGCCGTCGTCCGGTGGCTGACCGTCAGCCTGCGCCGGCTGGCCTGGCGCGAGCGGGCCAACAGCGCCAAGCGGACGGGCGAGGAGCCCACCGACGACGATCTGCCCCGCGCCCCGTCGGCCGAACACGCGGCCGTGCTGACCGATCAGCAGCGCCGGCTCTGGGAACTGGTCTCCGAGATGTCCGAACGCTGCCGGCGGCTCCTGGCGGTCATCGCCTTCGCACCACGACCTGACTACGCCACCATCGCGGTGGACCTGGGAATACCGGTGGGTTCCATCGGTCCGACACGAGGGCGCTGCCTGGCAAAGCTGCGCGCCCGCCTCGACGGGGGAGACTGGACATGACGGCAACGAGTGGCAACGCGGCCGGCTCCGGGCGCGACGACCATGCCGACTATGCCGACCGTGCCGGCAGTGGCCGTCCGGCGTCCGGCTCCGCCGGCTTCGACGGCACGGTGGCCCTGCCCGATCTGCTGCACGGCCTCGACCTCGACGGCGGTTTCGACTGGGACGACGACCGGGACGACGACCGGCCGGTGCCGATGGACCGGGCCGACCTGCGCATCCTGGCCGACCTGCAGGCGATCTACGACACGGTCGACCCGATGCCGCAGATGCTGCCCGACCTGGTGCTGTTCGGGCTGCAGGCCCAGGACTTCGACGCCGAGTTCGCCCGGCTCGTGGAGTCCGAACTGGCGGTGTCCGGGGCCACCGGCACCCGGTCGGTGGAACATGCCCGGCGGGTCACCTTCGCCAGCGACAACCTGACCGTCATGGTCGTGGTCAATCCGCAGCGCGACGGCCGCGTCCGGCTCGACGGCTGGGCCGCCCCCGGTGGCCGGCTGCACGCCGAGCTGCGGGTCGGCGAGTCCACCATGACCGCCGAATGCGACGAGTCCGGCCGCTTCGTCTTCGACGCCGTGCCGGCCGGCCCGGCGCAACTGGTGCTGCACCCGACCCTGGACTCCGATCCCTCGCTCACCCTTCCGGTGGTCACCCCGGCCGTTCACCTGTAACCGCCGGGCCCCGGCCCGCCCTCCGTCGCCGCTCCCGGACCCTCGTTCGGGGGCGATGTGGCGTCTGCGGGCCCCGCGCTGCCCACCGCGGGGCCGAGCAGGGTACAACTGAGGACGGACATCGGCCGCCGGCCGGCCGTTCGGGTGGCCGCGCCCGCCGCGAACCCCGACATGTCGGACCTGGCGGCCTCAGGGATTCGTCGGACGTGACGAGGAGTGATAGCTCGGTGACTCCTTCGGCCGATCGCGCCGTGTCGAGCGCTCGACCGTCGGAGCTGGCCGCCGCCGACCTGTGGGCCCGCGCGCGGGGCAGCGTCGACCTGGGCCGGCCGGGCACCGGGTACAAGCTGGGCAGCCGGGCGCTGACCCGGCTCGGCCGGGAGGGCCTGCCGCCGGAGGCGGCCGCCGCGCTGCGCGCCCGCATCCTCATCACGATGGCCGACGCCCAGGTCGAGCTGGGCCAGGTCGAGCAGGCGGCCTCGCTGCTCGACGCGGCCCTGCGCGCCAGCCCCGATGCCGGGCCGATCGTGCAGGCCTCCCGGGGCGTGCTGATGGCCAGGACCGGCCGGCTCGACTCCTCCTTGGAGCATCTCGACGCCGCCGTCGCTGCCCTCTCCGGCTCCGGCGGGTCGCGGCACAACCTGGTCCGGGCCCTGCTCTGGCGCGGCCTGCTGCACCTGAGCGAGGCGCGGCTGGAGCCGGCCACCGCCGATTGCGAGGCCGCCGCGGAGCTGGGCCGGACGGCGGGCCTGGACGCCGCGGTGGTGATCGCCACCCACAATCTCGGTCTGGTCAAATACATCTCCGGGGACCTGCCCGGGGCGCTGCAGCAGATGACCAGGGCCGAGGAGGCCGGGCCGCTGGTCCGTTCGGGCGTGCGGGCCCTGGACCGGGCCAAGGTCCTGCTGGCGGCCGGGCTGCTCGCCGAGGCCAGGGAGGTCGCCGAACTCGCCGAGCGGGTGTTCGCGGGGGACCGCTCCCGCGTGGACCTGGCCGACGCGCTGCTGGTCACCGCCGAGGTCGATCTGGTCGACGGGGCGGCGCTGGCGGCCCGGGCGGCGGCCCGCCGGGCCGCGCGCACCTACGCCACGGCCAAGCACGAGCGGGGCGGGCTCGCCGCCCGGGTGATGGAGATCAGGGCCGCCCGTCAGGTGCGGGCGGCCCGGCGGTCGGCCGCCCCGGGACGCGCCCGCCAGGACGCCGACCGGGCCGACCAGCTGGCGGGCACGCTGGCGGCGGCCGGCCTACGGGAGGACGCGCGGGCGGTCCGGTTGCTGCAGGCGCAGGCGCTGCTGGAGGCGGGTGACCTCGACGCGGCCGACCGGGCCGCGGCCGCGGCCGCCGCCCTCGGCGCCCGCGATGCCGGCGCCGGACGCCGGCGTCACCCGCGGCTCCCGCTGATCGCGACCGAACTGCACACCCGGGTGGTCGACGCCCGGCTGGAGCTGGTCCGGGGTCGCCGGTCGGCCGGCCTGCTGCACATCCGTCGCGGGCTGGACGAGCTCGCCGCGTACCAGGCCCGGTTCGGCTCGCAGGACCTGCAGTCGGCGTCGGCGGTGCACGGACTGGAGCTGACCCGGCTGGGCCTGCGGACCGCCTTGCAGACCGAGTCGCCGGCCGCGATCCTGCAGTGGCTGGAACGGTCCCGGGCGGCGAGCACCCGGCTGGCCGCCGTCCGGCCGTCCGCCGACGGGGTCCTGGCCAGGGAGCTGTCCAAGCTGCGGATGGCGATGTACCGGGCGCGGATGGCCGAGCAGGCCGGTGAGCCGGATCCCGAGCTGGAGGACGAGGTCGATCAGCTGCGCCGGCGGGTCCGGTCGCGGTCCTGGCTGGTCGGCGGGAGCGGCGCGGTGAACCGGCCGTTGTCGCTGGCGGCCGTGCAGCGGCGGCTGGCCCAGGCCGGTGGCCACGTCAGCATCGTCGCCCCGTTCCGCGGCGGCGGCCGGTTCCACGCCCTGGTGATCACCGCGCGCACGGCCCGCTACCTGCGGCTGGGTCCGGATTTCGGGCTCGAGCCGACACTGAACCGGATCATCGGCGACCTGAACGTGCTGGCCGATCACCGGGTGCTGGCTCCGCTGCGCCGGGTGGCCGCGGCCTCCCTGCAGTCCGGGTTGAACCGGGTGGCGGACTACATCGCCCGCCCGGTCGAGCCGCTGGTCCAGGACGGCCCGGTGATCGTCGCCGCGGCCGGGGCGGCCGCCATCGTGCCCTGGGCGCTGTTGCCCGGGCTGTCCGGCCGGGCGATCTCGGTCAGTCCCTCGGTCACCGCCGCGGTGGCCGGCATGGGCCGGACCGCCGAGGAATTCCGGCACGGGGTGCTCGCGGTCGCCGGGCCCGAGGTGCCGCACGGCGTCGAGGAGGCGCAGGCGGTCGCCGACGTCTACGCCGCCGGCAGCCCGTTCGAGGCGTCGAACCGCCTGCTCACCGGGGCCGATGCCACCGGCCGGGCCGTGCTGGACGCGATCCCGGCGGGCGGGCTGCTGCACATCGCCGCCCACGGCCACCACGAGTCCGAGAACCCGCTGTTCTCCGGGGTGCTGCTGGCCGACGGCCTGCTCTACGGCTACGACGTCGCGCCGAATCCCACCCTGCCGTCCCAGGTGGTGCTGTCCAGCTGCGACGTCGGCCGGACCGACGACCGGCCCGGCGGGGAGCCGCTCGGCCTGGTGGCCGCCCTGCTGCGCAGCGGGGTCGGCACTGTCGTGGCCGGCACGAGCCGCATCTCGGACCGGATGGCGGCGGCCGTCATGACCGCCTACCACGAGCGGTTGTTCAAGGGGGAGGCCCCGGCCATCGCGCTGGCCGGCGCGATCAAGGCGGCAGGAGAGATCGAGGGCGACCCGGCGCCGTTCACCTGCTTCGGTGCCGGGCTGTAGGACCGGCCGCGTCGCACCGCCGGGTCCGGTCAGCCGACCGGATGGTCGCCCGGTCGGCGTTCGACGACCCCCGACCGGGCCGGGGAGCCCGGGTCGCCGGGGGTGAGGTCGACCGATCCGTCCACCGATCCGTCCGCCGATCCGTCGACCGACGCGTCGACGACGGTGCCGTCGACCACCATCCCGTCGCCGCGGCGGCCGCCCAGGCCCGCGCCGGCCGGCGGCCACATGCCCGGTGCGGCGCCACCCAGGTGCACCACCCGGACCTGGGCGGCGCTGCGCTGGGCCCACGCCTGCATCCGCCGGCGGACCAGGGACCGGACCGGAGGCAGCAGCAGGGCCAGGGCGGCCAGGTCGGAGACGAAGCCGGGAATCATCAGCAGCACACCGGCGACGACGGTGAGGAACCCGCCGGTGACCGTGTCGTCGGTGACCTGCCGGGAGCGGGCGGCCTGGTTCACCGCACCCATCGCCTCCCGGCCGCCGCGCCCGATCAGCGCCAGGCCCAGCACTAAGCCGGCCACCAGCAGCAGCAGGGTCCAGCCGACGCCGATCCACGACCCCACGATCAGCAGGCTGGCGATCTCCAGGAACAGCAGCAGCAAGACGGTCATGCCCATGGCAACGCGCGGGCGGCCCGAATCGCTCCCGAGCCGGATGGGAGTCGTCTGAGGGTCCCCGGCCCGCCGGTGGCACCGAGCGGGCGGGCGGGGCGCCACGCCCGGCCGGAATCGCGCCGCCGATCCGTTACCGTCATCGGTACAGCCGTCACCTGCCGGGGAGCAGCACAGAATTGATCACGCAGTGGATCATGGTCGGTATCGGCCTGATCCTCATCGCCGGCACCGCCCTGTACGTCGCCGCCGAGTTCAGCCTGGTCACCGCCGACCGGGCGACAGTGGCCAAGCAGGCGGCCCAGGGCGACCGGGGCGCCAAGTCCCTGATGATCGGCCTGCGGTCGCTGTCCACCCAGCTCTCGGGTGCGCAGATCGGCATCACCATCACCACGCTGGCGCTGGGTTTCGTCATGCAGCCCGCCCTGGCCGACCTGGTCGCGCCGCTGCTGGACCGGATCGGCCTGGGGGAGACCGCGGCGCAGTCGATCGGCACGTTGATCGGGCTGATCGTGGCGACCGTCCTGTCCATGGTGTTCGGCGAGCTGGTGCCCAAGAACATCGCGATCGCGGAGCCGCTGGACACGGCCAAGACGGTGGTCACCCCGATGCGGGTGTCGACCATGCTGTTCAAGCCGTTGATCGTCGTGCTCAACGGCACGGCGAACGCGGTGCTGCGGATGATCGGCGTCGAACCGCAGGAGGAGCTGCGGTCGGCCCGCTCGGCGGTCGAGCTGGACTCGCTGGTCCGCCGGTCCGCCGCCCAGGGCACCCTGGAACAGCCCACCGCCGGCCTGCTGGCCCGCTCCATCTCGTTCTCCGGCAAGACCGCCGACGACGTGCTGACCCCGCGGGTGCGGGTCCGGTTCGTCAAGGCCACCGACACCGCGGAGGCCCTGCTGGTGGCCGCGGCCGAGACCGGCCACTCCCGGTTCCCGGTGTCCGGGGAGGACTCCGACGACGTCGTCGGCCTGGTGCACCTCAAGCGGGCGGTGGCCATCGCGCCGGACGAGCGGGCCGGGGTGCGGGTCGAGCAACTGATGGTGCCGGTGCCGGTCGTGCCCGGCTCGATCCCGCTGGACGACGTCCTGGACGAGCTGCGCAGCGGCCTGCAGATGGCCGTGGTCGCCGACGAGTACGGGGGTACCGCCGGCATCCTCACCCTGGAGGACGTCGTCGAGGAACTCGTCGGGGAGATCACCGACGAGCACGACCCGGTGGACAGCCCGGCCGAGCGGCGGTCCGACGACACCTGGCTGCTGCCCGGGACCCTGCGGCCCGACGAGATCGTCGACGTCACCGGGGTGCGGCTGCCGGAGTCGAACGCCTACGAGACGGTGGCCGGACTGGTGATCGCCCGGCTGGGCCGGATGCCGCGGGAGTACGACACCGTCGAGGTCGACGCGACCATGGACGCCTCGGCCCACCTGGGTGTGCCCGAGCATCAGGTGCTGCACTCCGACGACGCCGCGATCGAGCCGGAGACCGAGGACGACCTGCCCCGGGCGGTGACCGTCCGGCTCACCGTGCACGGGCTCGACCGGCGGCGCGTCGAGTCGGTCCTGATGTCGGCGGTCAGCCTGGACAGCGGTGACGAGCCGACCGACGAATCCGGCGAGTCCGGCGACCGGCGCGGTGAGCGCCGATGACCACCGAATGGCTGCTCCTCGGGCTGGTCGTCGTCCTGCTGGCGGCCAGCGCGTTCTTCGTCGCCGCCGAGTTCGCGCTGATCGCCGCCCGCCGGTCGGTGATCGAACCGGTCGCGGTGAACAGCGCCCGCGCCCGTTCCACGCTCAAGGCGATGGAGCACGTGTCGCTGATGATGGCCTGCGCCCAACTGGGCATCACCCTGTGCGGGGTGCTGCTTGGCGCGCTGGGCGAGCCGGCCGTCGCCGCGCTGCTGGAACCGGTGTTCCACGCCCTCGGCGTACCCGAGGCCTGGTTGCACCCGGTCTCCCTGGTCATCGCGCTGCTGCTGGTGGTGTCCGCGCACGTCGCGTTCGGCGAGATGGTGCCCAAGAACATCGCCATCGCCGACCCCGAACGGACCGCGCTGGCGCTGGCACCGGCGCTGCGGGCGATCGCCACCGCGATCGGGCCGATCATCCGGTCGCTGAACTGGTGCGCCAACTCGGTCGTCAAGCTGACCGGCCGCGAGCCCAAGGACGAGGTGGCGTCCGCGTTCACCCGCGAGGAGGTGGCCGAGCTGGTCGCCGAGTCCCGCCGGGAGGGGCTGCTGGACGACGAGGAACACCAGCTGATCACCTCGGCCCTCGGCTTCGACACCACCGTCGTCTCGGCCGTCATGGTGCCGATCGCCGAGGTGGTCGCCGCGTCCGCCGCCGTCACCCCGGCCGAGATCGAGCGGATGTGCGCGCGGACCGGGTTCTCGCGCTTCCCGGTGCGGGTCGCCGACGGCGCCGGCACCGGCGACGGCCCGTCGGCGGCCCCCTCGACGCCCTCGGCGCCGTCGGGGTCGGCGGTCTTCGCCGGGTACCTGCACATCCGCGACGTGGTCGACCTCCCGGCGCAGCGGCGGGACCAGCCGGTGCCGGCGGAAAGGATCCGGGAGCTGCCCACCGTGGCCCCGACCACCGATCTGCGGACCGCGCTGGACCGGATGCGCCGCATCGGCGCGCATCTGGCCCAGCTCGTCACCGCGGACGGCGCGGTCGTCGGCGTGGTGATGCTGGAGGACGTCATCGAGGCCCTGATCGGCGAGGTGCAGGACGCGACCCGCCGGACCCCGGGCCGGCCGGTCGTCGCCCTGCGGCCACCGGCCGACGGGCCCGAGGCATAGGGTCGGGCGCATGCAGCGGCGGATCATGGGCATCGAGACCGAGTTCGGCATCACCTGTACCTTCCACGGACAGCGCAGGCTCAGCCCCGACGAGGTGGCCCGCTACCTGTTCCGGCGGGTGGTCTCGTGGGGCCGCTCGTCGAATGTCTTCCTGCGCAACGGCTCGCGGCTGTACCTCGACGTCGGGTCGCACCCCGAGTACGCCACCGCCGAGTGCGACGAGCTGCCGGCGCTGATCGCCCACGACAAGGCGGGCGAGCGGATCCTGCAGGACCTGGTCGTGGACGCCGAGTCCCGGCTGGCCGAGGAGGGCATCGGCGGCGACATCTACCTGTTCAAGAACAACACCGACTCGGCCGGCAACTCCTACGGCTGCCACGAGAACTTCCTGATCGCCCGGGGCGGCGAGTTCGCCAAGATCGCCGACGGGCTGATCCCGTTCCTGGTTACCCGCCAGCTGATCGCCGGCGCGGGCAAGGTGCTGCAGTCCCCGCGCGGGGCGTCGTACTGCCTGTCCCAGCGGGCGGACCACATCTGGGAGGGCGTCTCCAGCGCAACGACCCGATCGCGTCCCATCATCAACACCCGGGACGAGCCGCACGCCGACGCCGAGCGCTACCGCCGGCTGCACGTGATCGTCGGCGACTCCAACATGAGCGAGACGACCACCCTGCTCAAGGTGGGGACCGCCGCGCTGGTCCTGGAGATGATCGAGTCCGGCATCCCGCTG
>NZ_JBMDXT010000052.1:0-5447 GCF_048594475.1 Nakamurella sp.
GCCGGCCAGCCCCACCCGGCGGTGGCCGCGGCGACCGCCCTGGACTGGACCGTCGAGCACGTGCGGAGCCGGGTCGCCTTCGGCGCGCCGATCGGGGCCCGGCAGCACGTCCGCTTCCGGATGGCCGAGATGGCGACCGAGGTCGACATCGCCCGGCAGTACGTCGACCGCTGCGTGGTCGAGCACAACGCCGGGCGGCTGGACGCGGTGGACGCGGCGAAGGCCAAATGGTGGACCACGGAGCTCCAGTGGCGGGTGCTCGACGAGTGTGTGCAGTTGCACGGCGGGCTGGGCTACATGACCGAGCACCGCATCACCCGGGCCTGGGCCGACGCCCGGGTGCAGCGGATCTACGCCGGCACCACCGAGATCATGAAGGAGCTCATCGGGCGGTCGATGCAGCTGGAGTAGCCGCGCTCCGGTACGGCCGGTGCCACGCCACCGGCCGTCGCCCCGATGCGCGGGAGGGCTCCGGCCGAACCGCCGTGGCGCATCCGGGCCGGCCTGCGCGCCCTCACGGTGCAGTGGCCGGCCGGGGCCCGGTCCGGGAACGCCGCCGATGTCGCCGATCGGGCCGGGCCGCCGGCCTGTCCGGGTTCGACCGCTAACCGGCGAACGCGTCCAGGAACCGGTGGTGCAGCGCGTCCATCCGCCAGACCGGCGCGTCCGGCGCGGGGTGCAGGCCGGCCGGCCAGCCCCACCCGGCGGTGGCCGCGGCGACCGCCGGATCGCGGCTGATCACCGTGACCGGCACGTCGTGACCGGCCCCCTCGCCGCTCACGACGGACGCGGGTTGGTGGTCGCCGAGCGCGAGTACCACCAGGTCGTCCGTGCCGTAGGTCAGGACGAACGAGATCAGCGCGGACAGGCTGTACTCGATGGTCCGGCCGTACGCCGCCCGCACGGCGGTGGCGTCCGACCACACGTCGTCGACGGCCGGCGACCGTTCCGGCTGGCCGGCGTAGACGCTGCCGTCGCCGATGGTCGACCAGTCCACCAGCTCGGGCAGCGGCAGCCACGGCGTGTGGCTGGTCTGCAGGTCGATCTCGGCGAACACCGGCCGGCGCGGCTGCGGCGCGAGCTCGGCCCGTTGCAGGAACGCCAGCGTGTACTGGTCCGGGATCGTCGCGAAGCCGAAGCCGGGCCCCGCGTAGTCGGTGGAGCGGCCGTCGTAGACCTGCTCGGCCCGGTAGAACGTGCTCGCCTCGGGCCAGTCCCGCCGGTTGGCCGGCACGTCCAGCACGGTCCGCCATCCCGCGTCGCCGAACGTCGAGATCAGCGTCGGCCGGCCGGTCGCCATCAACTGGTCGTAGCGTTGCTGGCTGTCGACCCAGAGCCCGGATTCCAGGGTGGAGTGCGCCAGCCAGCTGATCCCGCCGAACGTCGGTGAGGTGAGGAACGCGCTGCGGGCGGTGAACCCGGCCGCGGCGAGGCGGGCGCTCCCGTCGTCGAGTACCGCGCTGACCCCCGGGCCGATCTGCGGATCCTCCACGGCGACCCGTCCGTAGCTCTCGACGAAGACGACCAGCACGTCCTTGCCGGCCAGGGCGGCCAGCGGGGCCGATCCGGTGTGCGCGACCGGAACGGGAGCGGCCAGCTCGTCGGCGAACGCGGCCCGGTCCGCCAGGTTCGTCCGCACGAGAGCGGCCTCGCGGGCGGCCAGGCCCGCGGCATCGGCGGCGGCCAGCCCGGTGCCCGGCGCGACCTGCAGGCCGGTCGTGGCGGCGAGCAGCCAGATCGCGCCGAAGGCGGCGAGGAAGCGGGCGGTGACCGCCGGGCGCCGGCCGGCCAGCCCGGTCAGCCGGCGCACCGCCAGCGGCATCGCGACCACCACCCCCAGGGCCACCGCGACGATGGCGACGCCGATCCCGGTCGCGGCCGTGCGACCCACCGTGCCCCCGAGCAGTTCCAGGAAGGACGCGGCGTAGGCCCAGTCGGAGACCGGGTTGAACGGCCGGTCGAGCGCGGCCAGGAAACCCAGGTCGAGCAACCGGATCAGGGCCAGCCCGGCCAGCACCACCCCGGCGACCAGGGCCAGCGGCCGGGCCAGCCGGGGCGGCAGCAGGAGCAGCAGCGCCACGCCGACGACCGCCTCCACCGGGATGCGCGCCAGGTCGGCGGGCCGGACCCCGTCGGCCGGCCCGACCAGCGCGAACCACACCAGGGCGACCGCCCCCGCGGTGACGAGCGCGGCGAGCAGCCGCCGGTGCCGTGACCGGTGCCGGGGCCGGTGCTGGGCCCGGTCGGTGGTCATGTCGGGCTGGCGGGCGTGCCGCACGAGCCACCACACCTGGCGGCCGAACGATTCGGCCAGCAGGGCCAGCGCGCCGGCCGTCAGCACGACCGCCACCGGCCGCGGCAGCAGGTCGGCCATCACGACGGTGAGGACGATCCCCTGGACCGCCGCGACCACCTTGTTCCACCGGCGCGGCGGCGTGGGGGCGGTCAGCCACGGCCACACCCAGCCGGCCGCCAGCAACAGGTACCGGGCGAGCCCGATCAGCAGCACCCAGCCGCCGAGCAGCCGCACGTCGTACAGGGCCAACACCAGGACCAGGACCGCGTCGACCTCCATGTCGAACCGCGCCCCGACCGCCGTGACCGTCCCGGTGCGCCGCGCCACCCGGCCGTCCACGGCGTCCAGGACCAGGGCGACCGAGGCCAGCGCGACCAGCACCGGGACCGGCGTGGCCGCCGGATCGCCGATCGAGTCGGCGACGAGCGCGGTCAGGGCGCCGACGAGGACGGCCCGGGTGAGGGTCACCGCATCCGCCGGACCGAGCCGGTCCCGTCCGGAACGGGCGACCGCGACGACCAGCAGACCGGTCAGCCCGAGCAGGAAGGCCACGCCGACGGCCCACCCCGGCCCGCCCATGCCGACCGTGCCGGCCAGCACCGCGAGCAGCAGCAACCCGGCGATCAGACCGGTTCCGGCCTGCCCGGCCAGCCGGCGCGCCGGGGGCCGGCGAACCGTTTGCATGCGATCTCCGTTTCTCCTTCTGGGGCCGGCCACCGCTCGACCCGCTGCTGCGGTGGTTTCGCCCTACCGTGAAGCACATACGATCACCGGCCCCCTCGGGTTCGGGTGAGCTTCGGGCGCCGGATCGGGTGACAGGAGGCGCATGACGAGCCAGGCGGCGGCCTTCTGGGTGCGCCGCCCCGGCGTCGGCGAGATCCGGCCGGTGACCCTGCCCGTGCCGGGGCCGGACGAGGTGCTGGTGCGCGCCACGCACAGCGGCGTCAGCCGCGGCACCGAGGCGCTCGTCTTCACCGGCCGGGTACCGCCGGGCCAGTACGAGCGGATGCGGGCGCCGTTCCAGGAGGGCGAGTTCCCCGGCCCGGTGAAGTACGGCTACCTCTCCGTCGGCGTCGTGGAACTCGGCCCTGAGCACCTGCGTGGCCGGCCGGTGTTCTGCCTGTACCCGCACCAGAGTGCGTACGTGGTGCCGGCCGGTGCGGTGACCGTGGTGCCGGACGGCGTGCCGCCGGCGCGCGCGGTGCTGGCCGGCACGGTGGAGACGGCGGTGAACGCCTGCTGGGACGCCGGCCCGCTGATCGGCGACCGGATCACCGTCGTCGGCGGCGGCATGGTCGGGTGCAGCCTGGCCGCCGTGCTCGCCGGGCTGCCGGGCGCCCGGGTGACGCTCGTCGACGACGACGAGAGCCGGGCCGCGGTCGCCGGCGTGCTCGGGGTCGCGTTCGCCACCCCCGGACAGGCGCCGGACGGTCAGGACCTGGTCTTCCACACCAGCGCCAGCGGCGAGGGGCTGGCCCTGGCGCTGCGGGTGCTGCGGCCCGAGGGGGAGGTGATCGAGCTGTCCTGGTACGGCGACCGGCCGGTCCCGGTGCCCCTCGGCGAGGCGTTCCACTCGGGGCGGCTGGCCGTCCGGGCCAGCCAGGTCGGCGCGGTGGCGCCGGCCCGTCGCGGGGCCCGCCGGCCGGCCGACCGGCTCGCCCTGGCCCTCGACCTGCTGCGCGACGCGAGGTTCGACGCGCTGCTGTCCGGGGAATCCACCTTTGCCGAGCTGCCCGTCCTGCTGCCCGCGCTGGCCGCCCGCGAACGGCCGGCCATCTGCCATGTGATCACCTACGACTGACCCGCCCGCCCGGGCCCCGACCGGACCGACAAAGGATGCGATCTCGATGTTCACGGTGACCGTCCGCGATCACATGATGATCGCCCACAGCCTGCGCGGCGACGTGTTCGGTCCGGCGCAGCGGCTGCACGGGGCCACGTTCGTGGTCGACGCGTCCTTCGCCGGCCCGGACCTCGACGCCGACGGCATCGTGGTCGACATCGGGCTGGCCACCGACGAGCTGCGGCGCATCGTCGACGACTTCCGGTACCGCAACCTGGACGACGACCCGGCCTTCGCCGGGCGGAACACGACGACCGAGGTGCTGGCCCGGGCGATCGCCGACCGGCTCGCCACGCGCGTCCATGACGGCGCCTTCGGGCCGTCGGGTCGCGGCCTGACCCGGCTGACCGTCACCCTGCACGAGTCCCACGTGGCCTGGGCCGCCTACGAGCGTGCGCTGTGGACCGGGTGACCGGCGTCCTGCACGCCGTGGTGCCGGCCGGCATCGACGACCCGGCCCGGCCCAGCGGCGGCAACCGGTACGACCGCCGGCTGCTGGACGAGCTGGCCGGCCGGGGCCGGCGGGTGCACGAGCGCCACGCCGCCGGGGCCTGGCCGCAGCCGTCGCCCGCCGACCGGGTCGCCCTCGATCGCCTGCTGGGGGAGGTCCCGGACGGCTCACCGGTGCTCATCGACGGGCTGATCGCGTGTGCGGCCGCGCCCGTCGTGTCCGCCCACACCGGTCGGCTGCGGGTGGTGGTGCTGCTGCACATGCCGCTGGGCACCGCGGCCGAGCGGGACCTGCTGCCGCGCTGCGCGGCCGTGGTCACCAGCAGCCGGTGGGTGGCCGGCCGGCTGCGGGACGACGGCCTCGTCCCCGGTGACCGGCCGGGCCCGGCGGTTCCGCTGGTCGTCGCCGAGCCCGGGGTCGACCCGGCCGCCCCGATCAGCCCGTCCGCCGGCGGCGGCCGGCTGCTGGCGGTCGCGGTGCTCGCCCCGCACAAGGGGCAGGACGTGCTGATCGCCGCGCTGCACCGGATCGCCGACCTGCCCTGGACGTGCACCGTGGCCGGATCGCCGGCGATCGATCCGGGGTTCGCCGGCCGGCTGCGCACGGCGGCCGCGGGGCTGGGCGACCGGGTGCGGTTCGTCGGCCCGCTCACCGGCCCCGAGCTGGACCGGGCCTACGCGGCGGCGGACCTGCTCGTCCACCCGTCCCGCTCCGAGACGTACGGGATGGTGCTGACCGAGGCCCTCGCCCGGGCGATCCCGGTGGTCGCCACCGACGTCGGCGGGATCCCCGACGCGGTCGGGTGGGACGCGTCCGGCCGGCGGCCCGGCCGGTTGGTCGCCCCGGACGACGACCGG
>NZ_JBMDXT010000520.1:0-9716 GCF_048594475.1 Nakamurella sp.
GCCCCGCCGCTGGGGGGGGGGGGGGCCCCGCCCGCCCCGCGCCGGGCCCGGCGGCCGGCCCCCCCCCCGCCCCCGTCGCCCCCGCCGCCCCCGCCGCCCCGGTCGACGGTGCCGCCGGTGCCGCCGACCGGGTCGCCGCGATCGCCGGGTGGACCGACGCGCAGACCGCCGACATGCTGCGGGCCCGGGGCGGGCTCAAATGGACCTCCGTGCCGGCCGGGGCGATCGGCGCCGGGGTGGCCGAGATGGATCTGCCGCTGGCGCCGGCGATCACCGCCGCCCTGCACGAGGCGGTCGACCGCGGGCTCACCGGCTACCTGCCGCCCGGGCTGGCCGACGGCGTCGCGGCCGCCACCGCCCGGTGGCAGGCCCGCAGCGGCTGGGCCGTCGACCCGGCCGACGTGCACCCGGTCGCGTCCGTGGTCACCGGCTTCCGCATCGTCCTGGAGCACCTGACCGACCCGCGGGCCCCCGTGGTGCTGCCGGTGCCCGCCTACATGCCGTTCCTGACCGTGCCCGCGCTGGCCGGCCGGGAGCTGCGCACCGTGCCAATGCGCATCGTCGACGGACCCGATGACGGCCCCCGCTACGAGCTGGACCTGCCCGCCATCGCCGCCGCGTTGACCCCCGGCGCGGTTGTCGTGCTGACCAACCCGCACAACCCGACCGGACGCGTGTTCACCACGGACGAGCTGCTCGCCCTGGCCGAGGTGGTGGACGCCGCCGAGGCCGTCGTCTTCGCGGACGAGATCCACGCCCCGCTGACCATGCCCGGCTTCACCCACCACCCGTACGCGGCCCTGTCCGCCGCGACGGCCGCCCACACCATCACCGGCGTCTCGGCGTCGAAAGGGTGGAACATCCCCGGTCTGGGCTGCGGGCAGCTCATCCTGAGTTCCACCGCCTCCCGGGCGGCGTGGGAGCAGCTCGACCCGTTCACCCGGCACGGCGGCGGCGTCACCCCGCTGGGCGCGGTGGCCACGGCGGCCGCCTACACCGCCGGCGTCGACCACCTGGCCGGTTGCGTGCAGTACCTGGCCGCCGGCCGCGACCTGTTCGCCGCCGAACTGGCCCGGCACCTGCCCGCGGCCCACCTGTTCCCCGTCGAGGGGACCTACCTGGGCTGGCTGGACCTGCGGGCCGTCGGCGCGGACCCGGCGACCGTCGGCGAGAAGGTCGGCGTGTACGGGGTGGACGGCACCGCCTGCGGCGTCCCGGGCTTCCTGCGCGTCAACCTGGCCATGCCCCATCCGCTGCTGCGCGACGCCGCCCGCCGTTTGGGTCGGCTCGCCTGACGTCGCGGCTGGGCCGGTCCACCCGACCCGCGACGCTCCGCCCCGGCCCACCCCCGGAACATCCACCGGCCCCGTCCCGGACGAACATCCGCGGCTTCGATGAGTCCGGCCCGGCGCCGGCGCGCCGAGTCAGGCCGGCGACGGCGCAGCGATCAGCCCGGCATCGAAACAGGTGCGGTCGCCGGTGTGGCAGGCGCCGTCGGTCTGGTCGACCAGCACCAGAAGGGTGTCGCCGTCGCAGTCGCGCCGGACCTCGACCACCCGTTGGGTGTGGCCCGATGTCGCGCCCTTGACCCAGTACTCCTGCCGGGACCGCGACCAGTAGGTGCCGGCGCCGGTGGACAGCGTGCGGCGCAGCGCCTCGGCGTCCATCCAGGCGACCATCAGGACCTCGCGGGTGTCGTACTGCTGCACGACGGCGCAGATCAGCCCGTCGGCGTTGAACCGCAGCCCGGCGGCCGGGTCGGCCCCGGCCCCGGCCCCGGCCCCGGCCCCGGCCCCGGAGGCAGGATCGGTCGACGCACCGGTCACGACGTGACCCCCGCGGTCCGCCGCACCGGATAGCCGGACTGCTGCAACTGTTCCTTGACCGCGTCGATGCGCAACTGGCCGAAATGGAACACCGACGCGGCCAGGACGGCATCCGCCCCGGCCGCGACGGCCTCCGGGAAATGGTCGAGCGCCCCCGCGCCGCCGGACGCGATCAAGGGCACCCCGACCGCGGCGCGGATAGCGGTGAGCATCTGCGTGTCGAAGCCGTTCTTGGTGCCGTCGGCGTCCATCGAGGTGAGCAGGATCTCGCCGGCGCCGGCCTCCTCGGCCCGCCGCGCCCACTGCACCGCGTCGATCCCGGTGCCCCGGCGGCCGCCGTGGGTGGTCACCTCGTACCCGGACGGGCACCCCGCCGCCGGGTCCGGCACGCGCCGGGCGTCGATGGCGATCACCACGCACTGCGAACCGAACCGCGCCGCCGCCTCGGCCAGGAACTCGGGCCGGGCGACCGCCGCCGAGTTGACCGACACCTTGTCCGCGCCGGCCCGCAGCAGTCCGTCGATGTCGTCGACCGTCCGCACCCCGCCGCCGACCGTGAGCGGGATGAACACCTGCTCGGCGGTGCGCCGGATCATGTCGTACGCGTACCGGCGGTTGTCGCTGGTCGCGGTGATGTCCAGGAACGTCAGCTCGTCGGCGCCCTCCTGGTCGTACCGGTGGGCGAGCTCGACCGGGTCGCCGGCGTCGACCAGGTCGACGAAGTTGACGCCCTTGACGACGCGTCCCTCGGACACGTCCAGGCACGGGATGACACGAACCGCAACGGACATGTCTGACAGCCTACGGAGGACGGGCGGCGCGTCCGGCCACCGTCGCCTGCCCCGCCCGGCGGTCCCAGGCCCCTACTGTGGGGGCATGCCCGGACGACTCGACGTGATCCACCGGCGGCTGCGCGCCGACAACGTGCCGTCCCGGTTGGAGTTCCGGCCCGGCCTGGGCACCGTGGTGCTGGCCGGCGTCGACCCGCAGCACCCCAGCGACCGGGCCGCGGTGCTGGTCCAGGAGGCGGGCGGCCGGATGTGGCTGCGCCAGGGCGGGCAGACCTTCCGCCTGCCGCCGGACGCCGACGACGAGGTCGTCCTCAATTCGGTGAAGCTGCGGGTGGTGCACGGCTGGGCCGAGCAGGGCGACCCGGACGCCACCGCGGTGCTGGCCCGGGTGCAGGAGATGGTGACCCCCGAGCCGGCCCGGCGGCCCCAGCCGGCGTTGTTCCCGGACCCGTTCACCCTGGCCTTCCAGATGTTCGACTCGCTGTTCCGGATCGGCTGGAGCATGACGGTGCCCAGCCCCTGGGGCATGGTGCACACCTCGTTCGTCATCCGCTGACCGGATCCGGCCCCGGGGCGCCGCCCGCCGCCGGCGGTCAGCCGGCCCAGGCGGTGAGTTCCACCTCGACCAGCATGGCCGGGTCGACCAGGCCGGCGACGACGACCATCGTGGCGGCCGGCCGGACGTCGCCGAACACCTCCCCGTGCACGCCGCCCACCGGTGGGGCGTCGGCCCGGTCGACGACGTAGACGCGGGTGGCGATGACGTGCTCGGGCCCCAGACCGACCTGCGCCAGGGCGGCGAGCCCGGCCCGGAAGGCGATGCGGGCCTGCGCGGCCGCATCGCCGGGCGCCTGCACCACCCCGTCCACGGCCGCGGTGCAGCCGGCGGTCACCGCCAACGGACCGACCCGGACCACCTCGGCGTAGCCGTACCAGTCCGGCCACGGGCCGGACGTGCCCCGGCGCTCGCCGATGCCGGGCACGTCAGACCGCGGCGACCGCGGCCAGCGCCTCGGGCAGGGTGAACGCGCCGGCGTAGAGCGCCTTGCCGACGATCGACCCCTCGACGCCGAGCGGGGCCAGGCCGGCCAGCGCGACCAGGTCGGCCAGGGACGACACGCCGCCGGACGCGACGACCGGCGCCGGCGTGGCCGCGCACACCTCGCGCAGCAGGTCCAGGTTCGGGCCGCGCAGGGTGCCGTCCTTGGTCACGTCGGTGACGACGTACCGGGCGCAGCCCTGGGCGTCCAGCCGGGTCAACGCCTCCCACAGGTCGCCGCCGTCCTGGGTCCAGCCGCGGGCGGCCAGCGTGGTGCCCCGCACGTCCAGGCCGACCGCGACCTTGTCGCCGTACCGGGCGATCGCGGACGCGCACCAGTCCGGCTTCTCCAGGGCGGCCGTGCCGATGTTGACCCGGGTGCAGCCGGTGGCCAGCGCCGCGGCCAGCGACTCGTCGTCGCGGATGCCGCCGGACATCTCCACCTTGATGTCGAGCCGGCCGACCACCTCGGCCAGCAGGGCGGCGTTCGAGCCGCGCCCGAACGCCGCGTCCAGGTCGACCAGGTGAATCCACTCGGCCCCGTCGGCCTGCCAGGCCAGCGCCGCGTCCAGCGGCGCGCCGTAGTGGGTCTCGCTGCCCGCCTGGCCCTGGACGAGGCGGACGGCCTGGCCGTCGGCGACGTCGACCGCGGGGAGAAGTTCGAAAGTCACGGGGACGAACCCTATCGTCCGGCCGGCGGGGCCGGCGGGGCCGGCGGGACCGGCGCCGGCTCGACGGCCCGGCACCAGAACGCGTCGGGCCGCCGGCCGATCCGGGCGATGACCAGCGTGGCCGCCTGCCGGGTCGGCCCGGTCAGCGCCGGGCGCAGCCGGCGGCGCAGCTCGTCGGGCACGACCGGGGTGCCGCGCTGCTTGATCTCCAGCGTCCCGACGCCGTCCCGGCGGGCCCACTGGGCCACGGTCCGTTCACGGTAGGGAGCGTGGTCCAGGATCCGGAACCCGCGCACCCCGGGGGGCACGGCCGGCCCGGTCAGGTAGGCCAGGTGCGGGTCGAGCAGCCACAGCCCGTGCCGGGCCGCCCAGTGCCGCACCAGGTGCGCCCGGACCACCGCCGGGTCCGGATCGATCAGGTACTCCCCCGGCGGGCCGACCGGCACGTCGTCCGGGTCGTCGCTGGTGAGCGCCTCGCCCGGGCCGTCGCTGCGCAGCACGGTGGCCCGACGGGCCGGACCGGCGAGCTCGGCCGGCCACAGCACGGCCTCCCGGGCCACCCCGTCCAGCGAGACCAGCTCGACCTCACCGGGCCGGGCCAGCGCGTCGTAGTCGATGCCCGGCGGGACCCGCAGCACAGGCGGACGCCCGGCGTGGGCGGCGTCCAGCTCGTCGACCGACGGCACCGTGGCCGCCGAGGTGATCCGCCGGCCGCCCTCGCGCCGGGCCGGATCGGCGTACCCGAGCAGCCCGCGGGTGGTGCGCGTGAGCGCGTCGGCGACGAACACTCGCGGAGGGCGCTCGGCTCCGTTCATCCCCTGGGCCAGGTTGTGCCGGGCCATCAGCACCCGCACCGGGTCGAGATCGGACCCCACGACGAGCCCGCCGGCCGCGCCCGGCGCGGCCAGGGCGGCCAGATCGGCCCCGATCGAGCAGGTCAGATCGTGCACGCCGACCCCGGCCAGGCGGGCCGCCCGGTGCGCCGCCACCGGCCCGGGCGTGGCCTGCTGCAGGGCCTCGTCGGTGAACAGCCAGGCGGCCGCGGCGGGGCCGAGCTTGCCGGCGGCCCGGCGGCGCAGCCGGACCGTCTCGACGACGGCCGCCGCCCGCTCCCCGGCGACGGCGCGGACCCGGGTCAGGTCGGCCAGCAGGGTGGCGTCGGTCAGCGGGAGCCCGTCCGTGGCGGCGAGCGCCTCGGCTCCCGCCGCGGCGGTCAGGTAACGGACGTCGCTCAGCGCGAAGCGGTACGCCACCGGCGCTCCCCGCCCGCCGTCCGACCGCGGCCCCTGATCGCCGCGACCTCAGCCCGCGGCGAAGGCGAAGTAGCGCTCGCCGCGGGTCTCCAGCGCCAGCTTCATGTCGAACGTCTCGGACAGCGCGTCGGCCGTCAGGGTGTCGGCGAGCGGGCCCGCCGCGACGACCTTGCCCCCGCGCAGCAGCAGCACGTGGCTGAACGCCGGCGGGATCTCCTCGACATGGTGGGTGACCAGCACGGTGGTGGGGGCGTACGGATCGACGGCCAGCCGGCCCAGCCGGGCCAGCAGATCCTCCCGGCCACCCAGGTCCAGGCCGGCGGCCGGCTCGTCCAGCAGCAGCAGCTCCGGGTCGGCCATCAGCGCCCGCGCGGCCAACGTCCGCTTGCGCTCCCCCTCGGACAGGGTGCCGTAGGTGCGCTCGGCCAGAGCGGCGATGCCCATGGCATCGAGCAGCTCCCGGCCGCGGGCGAAGTCGAGCTCGTCGTAGCGCTCCCGCCAGCGCCCGACCACCCCGTACCCGGCGGAGACGACGACGTCCAGCACCCGCTCCTGTGGCGGGACCCGGCCGGCCAGCGCGGCCGACGACAGCCCGATCCGCGGCCGAAGCTCGCCGACGTCGACGGCGCCGAGCCGCTCCCCGAGCACGTGCACCCGGCCGCTGGTCGGGAACAGCAGCCCGGCGGCGATCTGCAGCAGCGTGGTCTTGCCCGCGCCGTTGGGGCCGAGGACGACCCACCGCTGGTCGACCTCGACGTCCCAGCTGACCGCGTCGAGCAGGACGGCGGGCGTGCGCCGCACGGTGACCTCGGTCAGGTGCAGCACGGAGTCGGGGCCGGGCAGGATGGGGACCGGGGGGGCGACACTCACGCCGGCCATTCTGTCCTACAGGTGATCCCGATCTCCCACCCACCGCTCGATTCGGCCCGCACGGACACGGTCGGTGACAATGAGGCCCATGCTGCGGCCCGGTCGTGATCCCAAGTCCTCCAAGGTGCGGCGGCGCTGGCACCTGCGCCCCGGGCAGACCGACCCGCAGGCGGTGCCGCAGAAGGGCTCGTCGCCGTACCCGGGCATGCCGTTCCCGCTCGGCGCCACCCCGTACGCGGGCGGCACCAACTTCGCCGTCGTCGCCGACGGGGTGCCGGGGGTCTCGGCCCCGCAGCTGTGCCTGCTGGACCCGGACGACCCGGCCACCACGGTGCGCACGGTCCCCATGGACGAACGGACCTACGGCGTCTGGCACACCTTCGTGCCCGACGTCGGCCCGGGCCAGGTGTACGGCTTCCGGGTGCCGGCCCGCGACCCGGCCAAGCTGCTGCTCGACCCGTACGCCCGGCGCGTCACCGGCACCGACTACGACCTGGTCGCGGCCGCGTCCTACGGCGTGCCGACGGCCGGCCTGGTGCCGGCCGGCGTGGTGGTGGACAGCACCGCCACCGGCCTGCGCACCGGCTCGGTGCGGCCGTGGGTGCCGTGGGAGCAGACGGTCATCTACGAGGCCCACGTCAAGGGGCTGACCCAGCTGCATCCGGCGGTGCCGCCGCACCTGCGCGGGACGTTCCTGGGGGTGGCCCACCCCGCCGTCGTCGACCACCTGCGCCAGCTCAACGTGACCACCCTGGAGCTGCTGCCGGTCTACGCCTCGGCGGCCGAACCGGGGCTCAAGGCGACGAACCGGCGCAACTACTGGGGCTACTCCACGCTCGGCTACTTCGCTCCCCACCCGGGGTACGCCTCGGTGCCCGGCCAGGAGATCGCCGAGTTCGTGACGATGGTCGACGCGCTGCACGCCGCCGGCATCGAGGTGGTGCTGGACGTCGTCTACAACCACACCTGCGAGGGCGGGCCGGGGCTGTCGGTCGACCTGTCCACCCGCGGACTCGCCCCCGACTCCTACTACCTGCCCGACGGCCGGGACCTCACCGGCACCGGCAACACGGTCAACGCGCGCACCCTCCCGGTCATCCGGCTGGTCACCGATTCGCTCCGCTACTGGGCGGAAACCCTTGGCGTGGACGGCTTCCGGTTCGACCTGGCGTCGGTGCACGCCCGGCCGGACGGTGGCCCGTTCGACGCCGGCTCGGCGCTGCTGACGGCGATCGCGGCCGACCCGGTGCTGGCCACCCGCAAGCTGATCGCCGAGCCCTGGGACGCCACCGGCGAGGGGTACGCGGTCGGCCGGTTCGGCTCGAACTGGACGGAGTGGAACGACCGGTTCCGCGACACCACCCGCGACTTCTGGCGGGGCGCGCCGGGCGTCCGCGACCTCGGCTACCGGCTGTCCGGGTCCAGCGACCTGTACGCCCCGCAGCGCCGGCCCTGGGCCTCGATCAACTTCATCACCGCGCACGACGGCTTCACCCGGCGGGACCTGGTCTCCTACGACCACAAGCACAACGAGGCCAACGGCGAGAACAACCGCGACGGTCACAACCACAACCGCTCCTGGAACCACGGCGTCGAGGGCGAGACCGACGACCCGGCGGTCGTCGCCCTGCGCACCCGGACCGCACGGAACCTGGCCGCCACCATGCTGCTGGCCACCGGCACCCCGATGATCACCATGGGCGACGAGATCTGGCGTACCCAGCGCGGCAACAACAACGCCTACTGCCAGGACAACGAGATCAGCTGGGTGGATTGGGATCTGGACGACCCGCCGACCCGGGACCTGCTGACCTTCTTCCGCCGGACGCTGCAGATCCGGCGCAACGCCCCGGCGCTGCGGCAGGGCGAGTTCTTCGAGGGCCGCGCCCCGGGCAGCGACGACGGGCTGCCGGACCTGGTGTGGTTCAACGCCTCCGGCCAGGTGATGAACGACCACGACTGGTTCGACGACGGCCGGCAGACGATCGGCCTGTGGATCAACGGCCACGACGTGCGCGGGCACACCTCGGGCGGGCAGCCGCTGACCGACCGGTCCTGGCTGCTGATGCTGCACGCGGGCGCCGATCCGGTCCAGCTCACCCTGCCGGGCGCGCCCTACGCGACCTCCTACGTGCCGGTCATCGACACCGACCGGCCCACTGGCGAACCGGCATCCACCGACGGGATCGTCAGCGGCTCAACCGTTGTCATTCCCGGCCGGACGGTCTGGCTGCTGCGGGCCCGGCGGCACACGATGACCGCCGAGCCGGCGCCGGCGCAGACGCCCGACGGGTCCTGAGCGGACCCGCCGGGCGGTCGCCGAGCCGGCCGGAGGACCCACCCGGCTCCTGGCCTGCGTCCCGTGGGGCGGACCGGTAGGTTGACCGCGTGGCGGACCGACCGGGCGAGAACGATGCGGCACGCTTCGGCTCGGCGCGGCCGATCGCCGGCGGCGAGCACGACCGGCAGTGGTACAAGCGGGCGGTCTTCTACGAGGTCCTGGTGCGGGCGTTCGCCGACTCCAACGGCGACGGCACCGGCGACCTGCGGGGACTGATCGACAAGCTGGACTACCTGGCCTGGCTCGGCGTCGACTGCCTGTGGCTGCCGCCGTTCTACGCCTCGCCGTTGCGCGACGGCGGGTACGACATCGCCGACTACCGCCGGGTGCTGCCCGAGTTCGGCACGGTCGAGGACTTCGTGGCCCTGCTGGACGCCGCGCACGACCGCGGCATCCGGGTCATCACCGACCTGGTCATGAACCACACCTCCGACCAGCACCACTGGTTCACCGAGTCCCGGCGCGACCCCGACGGCCCGTACGGCGACTACTACGTCTGGGCCGACGACGACACCGGCTACCCGGAGGCGCGGATCATCTTCGTCGACACCGAGCCGAGCAACTGGACGTTCGACCCGGTGCGCAAGCAATACTTCTGGCACCGCTTCTTCTCCCACCAGCCGGATCTGAACTACGAGAACCCGGCCGTGCGGGACGAGATGATCGACATCCTGCGGTTCTGGTTGGACCTGGGCATCGACGGGTTCCGGCTGGACGCGGTGCCCTACCTGTACGTCCGCGAGGGCACCAACGGCGAGAACCTGCCGCAGACCCACGAGTTCCTCAAGCGCTGCCGCAAGGTGGTCGACGACGAGTACCCCAACCGGGTCCTGCTGGCCGAGGCCAACCAGTGGCCGGCCGATGTCGTCGACTACTTCGGGGACCCGTCGGTCGGCGGCGACGAGTGCCACATGTGCTTCCACTT
>NZ_JBMDXT010000521.1:0-5192 GCF_048594475.1 Nakamurella sp.
CGGAACCGCTCGGCCTGCATCCGCATCCCGCTGACCGGCACCAACGCCAAGGCCAAGCGCATCGAGTTCCGCTGCCCCGACCCGTCGTCGAACCCGTACCTGGCGTTCTCGGCGATGATGATGGCCGGCCTGGACGGCATCAAGAACAAGATCGAGCCGCCGGCCCCGGTCGACAAGGACCTGTACGAGCTGCCGCCGGACGAGGCCGCCAACATCCCGCAGGTGCCGTCCTCGATGGCCGCCGTCATCGACCGGCTCGAGCAGGACCACGACTACCTGCTCGAGGGCGGCGTGTTCACCGAGGACCTGATCGAGATGTGGATCAACCTCAAGCGCGAGGAGATCGACGCCGTGCGGCTGCGCCCGCACCCCTACGAGTTCGACATGTACTTCGACATCTGATCGACGGCTGACCGGCAGCCGGTATCGGCACGACGCCCCCGGACCCGCACGGGTCCGGGGGCGTTCGCCGTCCCGGGGCCGGCCGCCCCCGGGTCGGCCGTTCCCGGGGCCGGCGCTTCCCGGGGTCGGGACCTTCGGCCCGCGCGCCGGACCGGCCGACTGACTACGCTCGGAAACGATTCAGAGATCGCGGTCACCCGGTCACCAGGCCATCAGGAGGACGAACGTGGGACGCCAGCTCGGCATCATCTCGGACATGGACGGGGTGATCTACCGGGGCAAGCAGGCCGTCCCCGGCGCCGCAGAGTTCATCGACCGGCTACGGGCTCGTGGCGTCGGCTTCGTGTTCCTGACCAACAATTCCGAGCAGACCCCGCTGGATCTGGTCCGCAAGCTCGATGGGCTGGGCTTCACCGGGTTGACCGAGCAGAACTTCATCACCTCGGCGATGGCCACCGCGACGTTCCTGCACTCGCAGCGCCCGCACGGCACCGCCTACGTGATCGGCGGTGGCGCCCTGTCGGCGGAGCTGTACAAGGTCGGCTACTCCATCACCGACAGCGACCCCGACTACGTGGTGGTGGGCAAGACCGCCGGGTTCGCCTTCCCCCAGCTGCGCAAGGCGGCCAAGCTGATCGACAACGGCGCCCGGTTCATCGGCACCAACCCGGACATGGTCGACCCCGTCGAGGGGGGCACCGAACCGGCGGCCGGGGTGCTGCTCGCCTCGATCGAGGCGGCCACCGGCATGAAGCCCTACGTGGTGGGCAAGCCGAACTCGCTGATGATGATCTACGCGCGGGAGATGCTCGGGGTCGCCGCCGGCGACTGCGTGATGATCGGCGATCGGATGGACACCGACGTGGTCGGCGGCCTGGAGGCGGGGATGCGCACCTGCCTGGTGCTCTCCGGCGTGTCCGACGCGCAGACGGTCAACCGCTTCCCCTACCGGCCGACGTTCGTCTACGACAGCGTCGCCGACATCGACCCCGATCACCTGGCGCAGGGCTGAGGAATGGACATCCGCATCCCGTCCCTGTTGCGCATCAAGCCCGACGCCCTGTTCAAGCTCGGGAAGTACCTGCGCAAGAACGGCTTCGGCCGCATCGCGCTGATCTACGGCGAGGGCATCGAGGACCTGGTCGGCCGCAGCGTGCGCATCTCGCTCGACTCGTCCGAGATCACCGTGGTCCGCCGGGAGGTGGTGCGCAGCAACGACGTCGCCGACCTCATGACGGTGGCGTTCGACCTGCCACGCGGCACCCAGGCGGTGGTCGCGGTGGGCGGCGGCGTGGCCGTCGACGCCGGCAAGTACATCGGCTTCCTCAACCGGCTCCCGGTCATCGCGGTGCCGACGGCCATCTCCAACGACGGCTTCGCCTCCCCCGGGGCCAGCCTGCGGGTGGACGGGCGCCGGATCAGCGCCACGGCGGCGATCCCGTTCGGCGTGGTCATCGACACCGCCGTCATCGCCGGCTGCCCGCCGCGGTTCACCCTGTCCGGCATCGGCGACCTGATCTCCAAGTACAGCGCGATCGCCGACTGGAAGCTGGCCTACCACGCGACCGGCGAAGCCATCAACGACTTCTCGGTGATGATCGCGTTGCAGAGCGTGCAGAACCTGGTCACCCACCCGGTCAAGACGATCGACGACCTCGGCTTCCTGCAGCTGGTCTGCGGGGCGCTGGTGATGAGCGGCGTGGCGATGGAGGTGGCCGGATCGTCCCGGCCCGCCTCGGGCAGCGAACACCTCATCTCGCACGCCTACGAGCGGCTGGCTTCCCGCCCGCGGATGCACGGCGAGCAGGTCGGCGTGGCCACCATCGCCACCGGTTGGCTGCAGGGCGACCCCAGCCGGGACACCGTGCTGCACGTGCTCGAGGAGACCGGCTTCCTGGCCTCGATCCGGGCCGACCCGCTGGACCGGGCGGCGTTCCTGTCCGCGATCCGCGAGGCCCCGTCGGTCAAACCCGGCTACCACACCGTGCTCTCCGAGCCCGACGCGATCGACCGGCTGACCGGCCACGTCGAGCAGGACCCGCTCTGGCAGGATCTGCTGGCCTGAGCCGTCCCGAGCCCGCCCCCGTGAAGGAGCCCGATGCCCGTCTTCGCCGTGCACTACCGCTACGCCGACGACCGGCCCGACGAGCTGACCGAGCACCGGCCGGCCCACCGGGCCTTCCTGCGCGCGCTGTTCGACCGGGGCGTCGTCCTGGCCGCCGGCGCCTACCCGGAGGGGCCGGCCGGCGCCCTCCTCGTTTTCCGCGCCGACTCGGCCGAACAGGTGGCCCAGCTCCTGCAGGACGATCCCTTCCGCCAGCAGGAGCTGGTCACGGGCTGTGAAATCCGTCGTTGGGGCCTCGCGATGGGCCCCTGGACGGAGTAACTTCCTGGGTCGGAGTATCTCAGGGTCTGCACAGGACTCTTCGGTGTGCAGAACGCTCAAAACGCCCTGACCCAGGTGGTGGCGCGTGTCGACCGAACCCGGCCCGACCCCGGCCCCGGCCTGCCCGCTTGAGGTGAGACGACCGGTGATCACGGCCCCCCGGCGACGGCCCTGCGACGGCCGGTCACCCCGCACCGCCGGGGCGGTCCGCCCGTGACCCGGCCCGTCGTGCTCACCGAGAAACTGCGCCGGCCCGAGCCGTTCGGGCTGGGCCGCCGCCGGCTCGAGGAACTCCTGATCGCGCCGTCGGACAGCCGGCTGGACCTGGTGGTGGCCCCGCCCGGTTCGGGCAAGACGACGCTGCTGGCCCGGGTGGCCGCGGCCGTCATCGCCACCGGGGTGCCGGTGGCCTGGTACCGGGTGACCGCCGACGACCTGACCGAGCCGGCCTTCGTGGCGCACCTGGCCCGGGCCCTGGGCATCGAGCCGCCGCCCGATGCGGAGCACGGGATCGTCACCGACCTGCTCGAAGCGCTGGACACCCGGCCGGCCGCCCCCGCGATGGTGGTGTTCGACGACGTGCACGAGATCGCCGGGTCCGCCGCCGAGCGGGCCCTGGAGCAGTTCGTGCAGCTGCGCCCGCGGCAGCTGCGGGTCGTCATCGGCTCCCGCCGCCCGCCCGAGATGAACATCCCGCGGCTGCGGGTGTCCGGCCAGCTGCGCGAGATCGGAACGGACGACCTGCGGTTCCGGTCGTGGGAGGTCGAGGAGCTGTTCATCTCGGTGTTCCGGGAGCCGCTGTCCCCCGAATCGGCCGCCGCCCTGACCCGGCGCACCGGCGGCTGGGCCGCCGGCCTGCAGCTGTTCCACCTGGCCACCTCGGGGCGCAGCGCGGTCGACCGCGGCCGGGCCGTCGACGACCTGGGCGGCCGGTCCAAGCTGGTGCGCTCCTACCTGGCCAGCAATGTGCTGGCCGAGCTGCCCGAGGACCGCCGGCACTTCCTGCTGCGTACCTGCACCCTGGGCACGCTGACCGGTCCGCTGTGCGACGCGCTGCTGGGCACCACCGGCAGTTCGGTGATCCTGGACGAGCTGGAGCACCGCCAGCTGTTCACCTCCTCGGACGACGACGGCCAGACCTTCCGGTACCACGAGGTGCTGCGCACCCACCTGGAATGGGCCCTGGTGCAGGAGTACGGCGCGGCCGGCGCGCGGGAGTGGTACGCCCGCAGCGGCACCCTGCTCGAGTCGGTCGGCGACCGGCGGGCGGCCGTTCGCGCCTTCGCCCGGGCCGAGGACTGGGGGGCGGTCGGCCGGCTGCTGCAGATCGGCGGCACCGGGCCGGACGCCGGCGCGGCCGGCACCGATCTGCTGCTGCCCGCCGCCGTCGTCGCGCACGACCCGTGGCTCTCGCTGGCCCAGGCGCGCCGGTGGGTCCGCGAGGGGGCGCTGTCGGCGGCGGTCGACCGCTTCCGCCGGGCCGAGGACCTGCTCGACGAGCCGGACTTCCGGGACGCCTGCCGCCGGGAGCGGTCGGTGGCCGCGATGTGGGCCTCGACCGACGGGATGAGCTGGGCGGTGGACGGCCGCGGTGAGGCCCGCCACTGGTCGGTGCCGATCCGGCTGGCCACGCGGCGTCTCGTCGCCGCCCGGACGACCGGGGCCGACCCGACCCGGGGCGGTCGTGCCCACTCCGGCGCGGGCAGCAGCGGCCGCGCGGTCCCCGGCCCCGGCCCCGGCCGGCAGACTCCGCACCGGCTGGCCGCCGGCCTCATCGAGCTGCTCGGCGGGGAGTTCGCGGGCGCCCGCGACCTGCTCCAGTCCGTGCTGGCCGACCGGTCCGCGGAGTCCACCCACCGGCTGCTGGCCGACCTGGCCGTCGCCGTCGTCGATCTCGTCGGGCACCCGGCGATGGATCCGTCCGGCCGGCTCGGCCAGATCGCGCTGGACGCCGAGGTCGCCGGCCTGCCCTGGATCGCCCGGCTGGCCCGGGGCCTGGCCGAGTGCGCGCTGGCCGCGACCGAGCCGACGGCCTGGCGGCTGACCGCGTGCATCGCGCTGGTCGAAGAGTGCGAGGAGGCCGGCGACGACTGGGGCGCCGCCCTGCTCACCCTGGCCGCTGCCATCGCCGGCGTCGTCGCCGGAACCGGGATCGAGTCCGGCGGCGGGTTCGGGATCGCCGTCGGCGCCGATCCGGCCGCCGGGTCCGGGGCCGGCGGCCGGGGCCAGGGTGTGGTTGACGGTGCGTATGAGGGTGGCACCGACCCGGACGGCTTCGCGGCCGGGTTCGCCGACGCCGCCGCCCGGTTCCGGCGGCTGGACGCGGCGGTGCCGGCCCTGTGGGCCGAGGCGCTGCAGGCCTGCACGCTGGCCGGCCGGCACCTGCCCGGGGCCGCCGACCTCG
>NZ_JBMDXT010000522.1:0-4665 GCF_048594475.1 Nakamurella sp.
CGCGCTCGGGGCTCAGCCCGTGCCGCCGGCACGGGCGATCGACGCCCGGTCGGTCCGAACGGCGATGCCTCCCGCGCCGGTGCCGGCCGGCATCGCCCCGGCGGACACGACGCCGGCCCGGCCGGATCAGGCCGCGTAGCCGGCGCGCGCAGCACCGCCGGCGGCGCCGCATCGGCGGGGGGTCGCCCCGGGTCGACGACCGCCCAGCTCGGCCTGGCGTCGATGATCGAGCCATCGACGGGCGGTCACGCGGACCTCGGGCTGATGATCTCGTCACACACCCGGGCAGATCGGGCCGAGATCGCCGAGCTGATCAGCCCGCGACGAGCTGGTGGCGGTCCGACGCCGACGGCCAGCCGGTTGGTCGGCCGAGCCGGTTGATCAGCCGGTCTTGCCGGACAGCGCGACCAGGACCCCGGCGGTGGCGAAGTACTTGTTCGAGCCCAGGTCCCGGATGGTCTTGATGCCCAGTTCCGACAGCAGCACGTCGTGCTTCTCGGTCAGGCCGGCCAGCGCCGACGGGGGAGCGGCCAGGATCTCCTCCAGGCTCGAGTTCTCGTACGCCTTGTCCAGCGCCTTCTCCAGGTTCACCGAAATGGCCATCGTGGTCGTCCCCTCTGTCGGTCCCGTGACTGGTGCCTCGCGTGGCCGGGCCGCGCACGCGCCCACCCAGGGTGAGCCAGGACCGGCCGTCCGGCAACGCGGCACACCGGACCGGCCCCGGTCGTCGCCGATCGCGATTCGGGGTACTGCGGGGTCAGGACCTACCCTGGAGGCGCGATGACGTACCTCGACCATGCCGCGACCACCCCGGTGCTGCCGGAGGTGATCGCCGCCATGTCCCAGGCGATGACCCTCACCGGCAACGCCTCGTCGCTGCACACCTCGGGCCGGGCGGCCCGGCGCCGGGTCGAGGAGTCCCGCGAGCGGATCGCCGAGGCTCTGGGCGCCCGCCCCAGCGAGGTCGTCTTCACCTCCGGCGGGACCGAGTCGAACAACCTCGCCATCATGGGGATGTACCGGGCCCGGGTCGCGGCCGACCCGGCGCGCCGCCGGATCCTGGCGCCGGTCATCGAGCACCCCGCGGTGCTCGACGTGGTCGAGCACCTGGCCGCGCACGAGGGTGCGGTGGTCACCTGGCTCGAGGTCGACGACTTCGGGCGGGTGCACGCGGACACCCTCGCCGCGGCGATCGCCGAGAACCCGGCCGACGTGGCCCTGGTCACCGTCATGTGGGCGAACAACGAGGTGGGCACGGTCAACCCGGTCCGGGAGCTGGCCGAGGTCGCGCACCACCACGGGATCCCGTTCCACACCGACGCGGTCCAGGCGGTCGGTCAGCTGCCGGTCGACTTCACCCGCAGCGGCGCCGACGCGCTGACGGTTACCGGCCACAAGGTCGGCGGCCCGGCCGGCGCGGGGCTGGTGCTGTTGCGGCGCGACGCCCCGATCGTGCCGATCATGTTCGGCGGCGGCCAGGAGCGGTCGATCCGGTCCGGGACGCCGGACGTCGCCGGCATCGTGGGTCTGGGGGTGGCCGTGGCCGACGCCGTGACCCATCGGGCGGATCGGGCGGTCACCCAGGCCGCTCTACGGGACGAGCTGGTGCGCGCGGTCCGGGCCCAGGTGCCCGACGTGGTGCTGACCGGCGACCCGGGTGCCGGCCTGATGGACGGCGGACCCTCCCGGCTGCCCGGCAACGCCCACCTGCGCTTCCCCGGTTGCGAGGGCGACTCGCTGCTGATGCTGCTCGATGCCGCGGGCATCGAGTGCTCCACCGGGTCGGCCTGCACGGCCGGGGTGGCCCGGCCCTCGCACGTGCTGCTGGGCATGGGCCTGTCCGAGGTGCAGGCCCGGGCCTCGCTGCGCTTCTCCTTCGGCCGGACGTCCGTCCCGGCCGACGTCGCGGCCGTCGCCGCCGCGATCGGCCCGGCCGTCCAGCGGTCCCGCCGGGCGGCGCTGGCCGGGTCGAGACGGCGCTGAGGTGCGGGGATGAGGGTGCTCGCCGCGATGAGCGGGGGGGTGGACTCGGCCGTGGCCGCCGCGCTCGCGGTCGAGGCCGGGCACGAGGTGACCGGCGTGCACATGGCGCTGTCCCGCACGCCCGGCACGCTGCGCACCGGGTCCCGCGGTTGCTGCACCGTCGAGGATGCCTTCGATGCCCGCCGGGTCTGCGATCTGCTCGGAATCCCATACTACGTCTGGGACTTCAGCGAGGACTTCCTGGACGACGTGGTCGCGGACTTCCTTTCCGAGTACGCCGCCGGGCGCACCCCGAACCCGTGCCTGCGATGCAACGAGAAGATCAAGTTCGCCGCGCTGCTCGACCGGGCCGTCGCCCTCGGGTTCGACGCCGTCGCCACCGGCCACTACGCGCGCCTGGTCGACGGAACCCTCTACCGCAGCGTCGACGTGGCCAAGGACCAGTCCTACGTGCTGGCGGTGCTCACGCCGGACCAGCTGGCGCACAGCATGTTCCCGCTCGGCGCGCTGACCAAGCCGCAGGTCCGCGAGATCGCCCGGGAGCGCGGCTTCGCCGTCGCCGGCAAGCCGGACTCGTACGACATCTGCTTCATCCCGGACGGTGACACCCGCGGGTACCTGACCGAGAAGCTCGGCGTGCGGCGGGGTGCCGTGGTGGATGCGGTCAGCGGGGCGCGGTTGGCCGAGCACGACGGCGCGTTCGCGTTCACCATCGGCCAGCGCAAGGGTCTGCGGCTGGACCGGCCGGCACCGGACGGCCGCCCGCGCTACGTGCTCGGGATCGAGCCGGTCAGCGGGACCGTCACGGTGGGACCGGCGTCCGGGCTCGACGTCCGGCTGGTCACCGCCGACCGGGTGGTGTTCCCGGGCGGCCGCGCGCCGGCGTTCCCGGTCCGGGTGCAGGCCCAGTTGCGGGCGCACGGCGGCACGGTCGGCGGCTCGGTCGACCTGGTCGAGGGCGAACTCCGGCTGAGCCTGGACGCGCCGTCCCGGGGCGTCGCGCCCGGCCAGACCGTCGTGCTGTACGGCGGGGCGGGCGTGGCCCGGTCCGCCGGCGAGCCGCATCCGGACCAGTTCGTCGTCGCCGCCGGCACGATCGTGCGGACCGGCTGATGGTCGGCGTCCCCCTGGACCTGCCGGAGCCCGGCGAGGTGCCGGATCTGCTGGCCCGGTACCCGCTCACCCGGCCCTGGTCGGCCGGTGCGGCGACGGGTGTGGGGTCCCTGCCCGGCACCGACCCGGGCGAGGCGGCGGCGATGGTCGCCGGCGAACTGCCCGCGCTGCCGCATCTGGTCGAGCTGCCCGCCCGCGGGGTCGGGGCCGACCTCGTCGGCCGGACGGCCGGTCTGCTGGTGGACATCTGGGCCGAGGTGGTGCCGTCCGGGTGGCGGATCAGCCGGCGGCCCGGCCGGGACATCTCCCGCGCGCGCGATCTGATGGCATGGGATCTGGACGCCGCCGAGGAGCACTTCGCCGGGGCGGAGTGGATCAAGGTGCAGGTGTGCGGTCCGTGGACGCTGGCCGCCGGGCTCGAGCTGCCCTCGGGACACCGGGCGCTGACCGATCCCGGCGCGGTCCGGGACCTGGCCGAGTCGCTGGTGGAGGGCCTGGCCGCGCACGTGGCCCAGGTTGCCCGGCGCCTGCCTGGGGCGGGTGTGGTCGTTCAGCTCGACGAGCCGGGCCTGCCCGCCGTACTGGCCGGCAGCCTGCCGACGGCAAGCGGTTTCGGGACGGTGCGGGCGGTGTCGGGCGCACGGGCCCAGGAGGTGCTGGCCGGCGTCGTCGAGGGGATCGGGGATCACCCGACCGTGGCGCACTGCTGCCACGCGGACGCGCCGATCCGGTTGCTGCGGGCCAGCGGATTCGATGCCCTGGCCCTGGATCTGACGCTGGTGGGGGAGCGGGCGCGCGCGCTCGACGCGGTCGGCGAGTTCGTCGACGGCGATGGGATCCTGCTCGCCGGAATCGTTCCCGGCACGGCGCCGGCGAACCGCTCGGCTCCCCTGCGGCACTGGGCGAGCCCGCTGCTGGACGCCTGGAACCGGTTGGGATTCCGGCGCGAGGACCTGGCCACCCGGGTGGTGCCCACGCCGCGCTGCGGGCTGGCCGGAGCCGACCGGAGCTGGGCGGTGCGGGCGATGCACCTGTGCCGGCAGCTCGCCGACGCACTGCCGGATCCGCCCGACAGCTGGTGACGGCCGGGGACTACCGCGGGCTCTTGCGCAGCTCCTGGGCGACCAGCGCGGCGACCTCGGCCCGGGTGGGCCGCCAGCCCTCGTAGTAGCCCTGGGACAGGCGGGCGATCAGGCCGCGCCGCCGGCGGGGGCTCAGCGGGGCCAGCAGATCGGCGAACCGGTCCGCGATGTTCGGGGTGGCCGAGTGCGAGTCGACCCGCCGCAGCTGGGACTGGTGATGGGGCGTGCCGGAGCCGATGGCCGGAGCGAAGCTGACGCGCTGATTCATGGTCCGGTGCCCCTCTCGGAGGACGCGCTGGTGGTGGTGACGCATATGGGCGGGGATGGCGGTGCTCATCCGGCGGTGATCGCGGTGTCGGCATATCGGCGCCGGTGGCGCCGGAGCACCCGGCGGGTGGGCGCGGGTGGGCGCAGAGATGGTGCGGGAGATCCACGGCGGGCGGGCCGCCCCCCCCCCCCCGCGGGGGGGGGGGGGGCGGCCCGCCCG
>NZ_JBMDXT010000523.1:0-4874 GCF_048594475.1 Nakamurella sp.
AGATCGGGTGTCTTCAGCGCCGAGACGAAGGCGGCGAGCAATGATCCTCCTGGCTTCACCGGGCCGAGGTGGTGCCGGCCCGATCGGGGTTGCCGAACCCGGTTGGTCGGAACTCCGTCGTTGCGTGGTGGCCCGTGAGCCTCAAAACAGGTCGCGTCCCGATCCGGGGCAGCCGAAGCCGCCCGGACTGAACCACGGCACTCGACTCTAACCTACCGGCGGCGCGCCGGGGGCGAGCGCACGGCGAGCCGCCGCCCGGCGCGAGAACAATGAGGCGCATGCCCGCCCTGCCCGCCGATGGCGTGCCCCCCGCCCTGCTCGGCGCGCCGTCGTTCCTCCAGCGGATGGCCGACGGGACGCTCAAGCAGATCAACCCGTTCACCGGTACCGAGGTCGGGCCCGTCGCCGGGCGCGCCCGCCGACCGCTGCGGGTCGACCCGGCCCCGGCCGACCCGCTGACGCACCAGGACCGCACGGCCGCCTGCGCGTTCTGCGCCGACCGGTACCTTCAGACCCCGCCGGAGAAGGCCCGGCTGGTAACCGGCCCGCAGGGCGAGCGGATGATCCGGCACCTGCGCGCCGACCACCTGTTCGACAGCGTCGCGCAGTTCCGCCGCATCCCGAACCTGTTCGAGATCGTCTCCTTCGACTACTGGCGGCTCAACTACGGGCACCAGCTGCCGCCGGCCCAGCGCGAGGCGATGCTCGACTACCTGTCGACCGAGGCCGGCCGGCGGCACGTCGACGCGCTCGCCCGCCGCCGCGCCGGGCTGGACGCGGCGGCCGAGGTGTCCGAGACGGAGCGGCTGGACCACGCGGCGGACTTCTTCGGCGGCGGGCACGACGTGATCGTGGCGCGACGGCACTACCGGGACGACGCGGTCGACACCTCCGGCCTAGCCTCCTCCGGCACCTTGACCCCGGACGAGCACGACTCGTATCTGCGCTTCACCATCGACGCCCAGCGCGACCTGTACGCGGCCAACCGGTACGTGCGGTACGTGGCGGTCTTCCAGAACTGGCTGCGGCCGGCCGGCGCCTCGTTCGACCACCTGCACACGCAGCTGGTGGCGATCGACGAGCGCGGCGCGCAGGCCGAGCTGGAGATCCAGCGGGCCCGGGCCAACCCGAACGTCTACAACGAGTTCGCCGTCGACTACGCGGCCTACCACAACCTGACGGTCGCCGAGAACGAGCACGCGGTCGCCTTCGCCGGCTTCGGGCACCGCTACCCCACCCTGGAGATCTTCTCCCGCAGCGAGCGGCCGCAGCCGTGGCTGCACTCGCGGGCCGAGCTGCGCGGCATGTCCGACCTGATCCACGCGCTGCACGCGGCCGCCGGCCCGGCGGTGCCCTGCAACGAGGAGTGGCACCACAAACCGCCGGACGCGGACGTGCCCATGCCCTGGCGGGTGCTGATCAAGTGGCGGATCTCGACCATCGCCGGGTTCGAGGGGGGCACCAAGATCTACCTGAACACCGTCGACCCGCCCACCCTGCGGGACTCGGTGACCACCGAACTGTTCCGGCTCCGCGCGGCCGGCTCGATCGCCGACACGATCCGCATCGGCCCCGAGTGCGCCTGCGTGCCGAACAGCCTGCGCTACAACCCGGCCGTCCGTCGGACCGCGCGGCCCGACGCCGCCTTCCCCTCGCTGTACGGGCCACCGGCGGTCTGAGCCGGGCCCACCGACGCGTCGACCGCCACGCGGTCCCGGGCGGGCCACGGCCGGGCTCCGGTCGGGGTCAGGGCCGCCGGTCGGTGCCGGTCGGGGTCGGCCGGGGTCGGCCGGTCCCGGTCGGGGTCAGCCGGAGTCGGTCGCGGCCGAGCGGACCACGAGCACCGGGGCCTCGCCGTGCATGATCAGCTCCTGCCCGGTCGACCCGAGCAGGGCACCGGAGAAGCCGCCGCGGCCCCGGCTGCCGACCACGACCAGGCCGGCCGTCCCGGACGCCTCCAGCAGCAGGGTCACCGGGTCACCCTTGCGGACCAGGGGCCGCACCACGACGTCCGGGTAACGCTCCGCCCAGCCGGCCAACTCCTCGGAGACCAGGGCCCGCTCGATCTCGCGCAGGGCCTCGTCCCCGATGTCGGCGCCGACCAGCCCGCGTTCGTCGACGTCCAGGGTCATGTCGTCGTGCCAGGCGTGCAGGGCCACCAGCTCGACGCCCCGGGTCGCGGCCGCGTCGTAGGCGGCGCCGATGGCCGGCCGGCTGTTCGGCGACCCGTCGACGCCCACCACCACCGGGCCGGTCCGCGGCGCCGCGGTCCCGGGCCGGATGACCGCCACCGGGACGGTCGCGTGCGCGGCCAGCGCCTGCGCCACCGACCCGCCGACGGCCCGGCGGAACCGGCCCCGCTCCCGGGTCGACACGACCAGCAGCGCCGCCCCGGCCGACCGGCCCAGCAGCACGTCGACCGGGTGTCCGGCCTCGACCGTGCTGCTGATCGGCAGGCCCGGGTGGCGGGTCAGCAGCTCGGCGGCGATCTCCCGATGCGTTTCCTGCTGGTGCGCCAGCACGATGGCGGCGTAGTCCGGCGCCATCACGTCGTAGGCGAGCAGCCCCCGGTGCGGCACCGTGTACGCCGATACGAGCACCAGGCCGGTGCGCAGCCGGGCCGCCTCGGCCGCCGCCCACCCGGCCGCGGCCCGGGCCTCGTCGGATCCGTCGATCCCGACGACCACCTCGCCCGGCAGGTCATGACGCGGCCCGCCCGTCGACTCCGCGGCGGACGGCGCGGGGTCCGGTTCGGCCTGGCTCATCGGTCATCGCTCCTCAGTGGAACTGCGGGACGATCAGGTACAGGCCGTACAGCACCAGCAGCCCGGAGGCGGCCAGGCACAGGTACCCGGTGATGCGGGCGAGCGGGCTCGGCGCCGCCACGCCGTCCGGGCCGGCCTTGCCGCCGGAGGTCAGCGCGAGCACCCCCAGCGAGTAGATCCCGATGATCGCGATGGCGGCCACCACGGTGGTCACCGCGACCAGACCCAGTGACGCCCAGTCGATCTTCATGGTGTTCGTGTCCCCTCTGGTCCGGACGCTCAGGCGTCGGCCGGCTGCTTGACGACCGGGTTGATGGTGACGTCCGCGGAATCGTTGACGTTGGCGCTGTCGACCGGGGACCGCTTGGAGATGGCGTAGATGGCGCCGGCGCCGGCCAGCAGCGCGACGAAGACGATGACCAGGCCCAGGGTGCCGGTCAGCGCGATGGCGGCCGCCACCCCGCCGACCAGCGCGGCCGCGGGCAGGGTCAGCAGCCAGCCGTACAGGATCTTGCGGGCGGTCCCCCAGCGCACCTCGGCCAGCTTCTTGCCCATGCCCGAGCCCATGATCGAGCCGGAGCAGACCTGGGTGGTCGACAGGCCGAAGCCCATGTGCGAGGACGCCAGGATGGCGGCGGCGGAGGTCGTCTCCGCCGCGAAGCCCTGCGGCGACTTGACGTCCACGATGCCCTTGCCCATCGTCCGCATGATTCGCCAGCCGCCGGAGTACGTGCCCAGGCCGATGGCGATGCCGGCCGCCGCGATGACCCAGGTCTGCGGGCCGGTGCCCGACTCCTGGTAGCCCGCGGTGATCAGCACCAGGGTGATGACGCCCATCGTCTTCTGGCCGTCACTGGTGCCGTGGGCCAGCGCGACCAGCGAGGCCGACACCGACTGCGCGTACCGGAACCAGCCGGCCTGCGGTTCGGAATCGGCCCGCTTGATCATCTTGTAGAGCACGAAGGTGGCCAGGCCGGCGGCCAGCGCGGCCACCACCGGGGCCATGATCGCCGGCAGCACGATCTTGGACATCACCACGGAGAAGTTCACCCCGGACACGCCCGCACCGATGATCACGGCGCCGATCAGGCCACCGAACAGCGCGTGCGACGAGCTGGACGGGAGGCCGAACAGCCAGGTCAACAGGTTCCAGAGGATGGCGCCGACCAGCCCCGCGAAGATCATCTCGGGGGTGACGAGCGCGTCGTTGACGATGCCGCCGGAGATCGTCTTGGCGACCTCGGTGGACAGGAAGGCGCCGACCACGTTCAGGATCGCGGCGATCAGCACCGCGACCTTGGGCTGCAGGGCGCCGGTGGCCACCGAGGTGGCCATGGCGTTCGCGCTGTCGTGGAAGCCGTTCGTGAAGTCGAAGAACAGCGCCGTGACGATGACCATCGTCACGATGAATAACGTTGTCGTCACAGAGTCCTCGATCCACGATCGCCGGCCTGACGCGGCGGTTCCGTACGGAGTAGCCGGTGATGGCCTCGACCCTGGGGTGACTCATCGGCGAGCCGGACGCTAAGAGCCGCGGGTGAACGGATGGTGAACCGGCGGCGTCACTTCGGGGTAACGGGCCGGAAATGGTCCACTCGGGGTGAGGTCGCCCCGCGCAAACGCGTGATGCCCCGCGGCCGCCCGGTGAGGGAGCGACCGCGGGGCATCCGCGTGGTGGTGCGTGGAGGTCAGGCGGTGGTGACGCTGCCGCCGGCCGCGCCGATCTTCTCCTTGGCCGAGCCGGACGCGGCGTCGACCGTCAGATTGATGACGATGCCGTTCAGGTCGCCGTCCCCGAGGACCTTGACCTTGTGGCCCTTGCGGACCGCGCCGGCCGCGACCAGCTCGGCGACGCCGACCGTGCCGCCCTGCGGGAACAGGGTGGCCAGGTCGCCGACGTTGACCACCTGGTAGGTGACCTTGAACCGGTTCTTGAAGCCCTTGAGCTTCGGCAGCCGCATGTGCAGAGGCAGCTGACCGCCCTCGAACGCCGGCGAGACGTTCTTGCGCGCGCCGGTGCCCTTGGTGCCCCGGCCGGCGGTCTTGCCCTTGGAGCCCTCGCCACGGCCGACGCGGATCTTGTCCCGCTTCGCCCCCGGCGCCGGCCGC
>NZ_JBMDXT010000524.1:0-20210 GCF_048594475.1 Nakamurella sp.
CGCCGCCGGCCCGCGGAGCCGCGCCGCCCGCCCGCCGACCCGCGCCGCCTGGCCGGTTTGCGCCCCGTATCCCCCGGAGCGGGGGCTAAAACCGGCGAGTCGATTGTCGTGGGACGCCCGCGCTGTCGGTGGTGGTGGGCCGCACGGGCCGACCCTGCCACGCGGCGACCCGCGGCGACAACCGTCAGGCCCGCCCCTGGCCGACGGCGCACCCGGCCCGCCCCTGGCCGGCGGCGCACCGGGACCGCCTTCGTACCCTGGGCGGCGTGGAGCGGACCTCGTACGTCTCGGTGGATGTGCTGCTCCTGCGGTACGACCACGGCACCCGCCGCCTCCTGCTCGGCCTGCACGACCGCACGGTCGATCCGTTCGCCGGCTGGCCGGCCCTGCCCGGCGTCCTGCTGCACCGCGGCGAGCGGATCCGTGAGGCGATCGGCCGGGCACTGGCCAAGGTCGACCTCCGGGCGGCCGGATCGGGCCAGCTGGTCACCTTCGACGAGCCGAACCGCGACCCCCGCGGCCCGACGCTGTCGGTGGCCACCTGGGCGGTCGGCACCGAGGTGGGCACCGCGACCTGGGCGCCCCCCGAGAATCTGCCGCCGCTGGCCTTCGACCACGAGCGCATCGTCGCCGACTGCTGGCCGCTACTGGCCGGGATGCTCTGGCGGGAGACCGATTTCACCCGGCTGCTGACCGGGGACGAGTTCACCGTGGCCGATGCGGTCGCCCTGCACACCGCCCTGACCGGCACCCCGCCGGACCGGGGCAACCTCAACCGCACCCTGGCCGGCCTGCCCGGCCTCGCCCGCACCGACCGGCTGGCATCGGCCGGCCGCGGCCGACCCGGCGCCGTCTGGTCCTGGTCCCCCTGACCCTCACGCCGCCCCGACCGCGCGGATCAACAACGCCGGCGCGGATCAAGTAGCTCCGAATGTGACTGCTGTGACGCGAGTCGACGACTTCGTCCGCGCGGCAGCCGCGCACCGGCCTCCCACCGGCCGCACACCGGCCACGCACAAGCCACGCACCGGCCACGCACAAGCCACGCACCGGCCGGCTCGGCCGGGTTCGCTGAGCTCGGGTCAGCTCAGGCCACCTTGCGATCCACCCGATCCGGACCGAACGCCAGCACCCGCGCCGGCGCACCCAGCGCCCGCTCCAGGGTCAGCACCGCGTCCCGGCTGCCGGCCAGTTCCCTCCCCCGGCCGGACGCCCCCCGCAGCAGCGTCGTCAGCGCGGCCTGGTGGTCGAGATCGCGGGGCGGACCGACCGGCAACCGGTCGATCACTCCGGCCGGCGTCCGGTAGGCGGTGACGGCCCGGACGGCCGGCGGCGCCGGGTCGCCGACGCCGTCCAGGACGTCCAGGTGGGAGACCGCCAGCGCGTCCACCCCGCCGATCGCCGCGACCGCATAGCGCAGCGCGACCAGATCGAGATGCCCGGCCCGCCAACCGCCCTGGTACACGCCGGTACCGTTGAACGGCTCGGCGACGGCCAGCAGGGCCGGGTCCTCGGTCGGCAGCGGACCGGCCCCGTGCCGGGTGGTGTAGGACCGGGTCAGGCCGAGGACCTCGCCCCGCGGCAGCCCGGCCGCGGCCAGCAACGCCTGCGCGTTGGCCGGCGTGGTGGTGCTCCACGTGGTGTGCGGATGGAAACCCCGCCACTCGTCCAGCAGCACGCCCTGCGCACCCTCGAAGACCAGCCGGCCCCGGGCCGCGGTCCGGGCCAGATGGTCCGGACCGGCGATCCGGACGGCCCCGGCGAATGCCTCGAGCACATCGGCCATCGTCCCGACGTCGTCGTGCCCGTGGACACCACCGGCCAGCAGCGGGGAGTAGAACCGGACGAGGTCGGTCAGCCGGTCGCGGAGCACCCGGCGGTCCAGGCAGTCCCGGACCCGGAGCGCCCGGCCCCGCGCGTCGGACGGCGACACCAGGTTCTCCACCCGCTGCCCGGCCCGCGCCCCGCGGCGCAGCGCCAGGTCGAACCAGACGGTCTCGCCGATGCCCAGGCCGGTCGACCCGTGCCGCCCCGCCCCGCGCCGGTCCTCGCGGGTCCGGTTCGCGGCGACGTGCACCGGGGTGGTGATCAGCGCGTCGGGGTCGACGGTGACCAGCCCGAGCGGATCGGGCACGCCCGCGGCGGCCAGCTCCTCCGCCTCGCCGGCCAGCCCGATCGGCTCGACCAGGACATGCCGGCTCAGGAACGTCGGCACCCCGGCCAGGGTGCCCGAGCCGAACTGCCGGAACGTGTGGTGCCGGCCGTCGGCCACGACGTTGTGCGCGGCCTGGGCGCCGCCGTTGAACCGCACGACGCCGGCGACATCTCCCTGGGCGCAGAGGAAGTCGACCGTCGCACCCTTGGCCTCGTCGCCGAACCCGAGGCCGACCACGATCGTGCTGCCGGGCCGGTCGTCCGGGCGGGCCGCCCGGCTCATCGGACGTCGTCCGCGACGTCCAGGCCGGCGGGCAGCGTGCCCCGGGTGACCGCCGGCCGGGCGCCGACGGTGGCCAGCGCCTTGCCGACGGCCGGGCCGTGCGGGCTGCCGATGTCGGTCAGGTCGGCCAGCCCCTCGCCCAGGTCGATCGCATCCTCCAGCAGCCCGAGGGTGAGCGCGATCAGCTCGCACACCGCCTCCGGGTCCTCCAGCTTGAGGAACCGCTCGCCCAGCAGGTCCCGCCAGTGCTGGTTGACCTGCATGTCGTCGTAGTAGGCGGTCTGCCGGGGCAGAATGAAGAAGGTCTCCCACCGCTGTTGCACCTCGCGGTAGATCGCAGCGGTGTCCAGATCCCGATCGACCTCGTCGCCGATCACCCGGCGGATGTGCGCAGCCCGCAGCGTCCGCTTGTTCATCTCGTCACCGACGATGAACAGGTAGCCCTTGCGTCCGCGCCTGTCCCACGCGTCGGTCGCGGTGTGCCGGGCGACGAAATAAGCTGCCAGTTCGTACGATTCGCTCTTCTGCCCGCCGCCACCACCCTCCAGGAACAGGGTGCGCAACTGCTCGTCCATCCGGTTGTCCGACTCGAACTGGCCCACCTGCAACGGCACCCGGTCGCAGTCGGCGTCACCGATCGCGCCGAACATGATCTGCGGGTCCTGCACGTATCCCTTCCGCTCCAGCAGGCCGAACAGCTCGGCCAGCCGGCGCTGCATCACCTGCGGCACCACGCCCATCGACCCGGTGACGTCGAACAGCACGACGATGGGCGTCGACGCGGGGTGGTCGGTGCCGTCCCGTGACTCCCGGACGCCGACCCCGTGCGGGTCCAGTGCGGGGTCGGCCCGCCACTGGCTGGCCGGCCGGGCGCGCATCCCGGCGCTGTAGGCGAAGTCGGCGGCGCCGCTGGCCCGGCGGAAGGTGGCGGCGGCGCGGTAGGCGTTGTCGTCCCAGGCTCCGTGTCCCATGACTGCACGTCCTTTCGATGGTGCGGTCCTCAGACCGCTCGGTGGGTAGGGGGTGTCGGGTCGGTGTGTTCGGTGGGCACCGCGAACGGGCGGAATCGGCGGCGGCCGTAGAGCCGGCCGATCAGCTCGTCGTACTCGTCCAGCAGCGCATCGGCGGACGGCCGCATGCGCGGGTTGTCCTGCCGGGCGCCGCGGGCGTACCGGAGCTGTGCCTCCTCGGCCGGATGGAGCGCGGCGGTCATCAGGGTGTGCAGCTGGTGGATGTCGGCCTTGCCGGTGACGGGTGAGCCGGCCATCACCTCCGGCGGGTAGCTCGCCGAACCGATCCGGCCCGGCAGCGGGGTGCCGGCGCGCGTCGCGAACGACCACCCGGCGAGCACCACACCGTGCCGTTCCGGCTGGATCAGCACGTTGTCGGCGACGATCGCGCCGTGCACCAGGCCAGCGAGATGGGCACCGGCGACGGCCCGCAGCAGCCGGCGGTACATCCAGGCCCAGTCGCGGCCGTCCAGGCCCTGCGGGTAGGCCCGCAGCACGTCGGCCAGGGTCAGGAAGCCGTCGGTCAGGTCGGTGAGCACGTCGACCTGACGGACCTCGCGGTCGGGACCGGCGATCGCGCCGACGTCGAGCAGCCGTGGATAGTAGGGCCGCAGCCATTCGTGGGCGGTCGTCAGCCGGGCCAGGGACCGGTAGGCGGCCCGTTCGTTCTCCAGGAACCGGTTGGCGGCCGGTCGCCGGGCGAGCTTGAGCACGACGCCGGCACTGCGGTAGACGGCGGCGACGCTGCCCTGGGCGAGCAGGTCGCCGACCGGGTAGGCGTCGAGGCGGCCGATGACGGTCGCTGCGGTCCGGTCGGGACCGCCGGCCCAATCCCGGTAGAGCTCCTCCAGCCGCAGGAACGCGGCCGGATCACCGGCCCGGTCGGGGTGCAGCAGGGCGGCATACCGCCGGAACGTCCGCGTGGCGGCCCGCCCGGCCGCCGGCCCCTGCGCCCGCGGACCGAACAGGTCCTGCGGCCCGTGCGCCGCGAGCACCGCGCTCCGGGCCTCGTCTGTCGTGGTCATATTTATAGTCTGCACGACTAATTTAGAAAGCGCAACCCTGCGCTTTGCAGGCCGGTCCCTCCCGCCGGCGGGGGACGGCGAACCCCACCGGCGGCGGGGGCGGGCCTCCGTCCCCGGCCCGGGCTGCGAGAGTGGAGTCATGCCCCGCATCGCGCTGCTGTCCACGTCCGACACCGACCTGCTCTCGGCCCGGGCCTCCGGGGCCGACTACGCCCTGGCCAACCCGGCCCGGTTGGACGTGACCCGGGACCTGCCGGGGGTGCTGGACGGGGCCGACCTGGTTCTCGTCCGCATCCTGGGCACCGCGCGGAGCTGGCAGGACGGGCTCGACGGGCTGGCCGCCCGGGGGTTGCCCACGGTCGTGCTGGGTGGCGAGCAGACGCCGGACGCCGAGCTGATGCGCCTGTCCACCGTGCCCATCGGCATCGCCGCCCAGGCCCACGCGTACCTGGCCGAGGGCGGCGCGGCGAACCTGCGGCAGCTGCACGCCTTCGCCTGCGACACCGTGCTGCTGACCGGCGAGGGGTTCGACCCGCCGGCCGTCGTCCCGCCGTGGGGGTATCTGGAGCGGGACTCGCCGCCCGTCGACCCGGCGGCCGGCCGGTCCCGGGTCGGCATCCTGATCTACCGGGCCCACCACACGTCCGGCAACACCGCCTTCGTGCACGCGCTGGCCGATGCCGTCGACGCCACCGGCGCCGCGGTCGCGGCGCCGATGTTCTGCTCATCGCTGCGGGCCGCGCCACCGGATCTGCTGCGTGCCCTCGGGGAGCTGGACGCCCTGATCGTGACCGTCCTCGCGGCCGGCGGCACCACCCCGGCCGGCGCCTCCGCCGGCGGTGACGACGACGGTTGGGACGTCAGCGACCTCGCCGCCCTGGACATCCCGATCCTGCAGGGGCTGTGCCTGACCTGGTCCCGGGAGACCTGGGCGGCGACCGACGACGGCCTGTCCCCGCTGGACGTGGCCACCCAGGTCGCGGTGCCCGAGTTCGACGGCCGCATCATCACGGTGCCGTTCTCGTTCAAGCAGACCGATCCGGACGACGGGGCCGGATTACCCCGCTACGTGGCCGATCCCGAGCGGTGCGCCCGGGTCGCGGCGATCGCGGTCGCGCACGCCCGGCTCCGGCACACGCCACCGGCCGACCGCCGGATCGGGCTGGTGCTCTCGGCGTACCCGACCAAGCACTCGCGGATCGGCAATGCCGTCGGCCTGGACACCCCGGTCTCGGCGGTCCGGCTGCTCCGGGCGATGCGCCGGGCCGGTTACGAGATCGGTGACGCGTTCCCCGGTCTCGACACGATCGAACCGGTGCCCGGGGAGGAACCGGACACCACCGCGGGCAACGCCCTGATCCACGGCCTGATCGCGGCCGGCGGCCAGGACGAGGAATGGCTGACCGACGAACATCTCGCGGGTCAGCCGGTCCGCATCCCGGCCGCGCAGTACCGTCGTTGGTTCGCCGAACTGCCGGCCGACCTGCGGGACGCGGTCACCGGGACGTGGGGTCCCGCCCCGGGCGAGCTGTTCGTCGACCGCTCCCGCGATCCCGACGGCGAGATCGTGCTCGCCACCCTGCAGTCGGGCAACGTGGTCATCCTGGTCCAGCCACCCCGCGGGTTCGGCGAGAACCCGATCGCCATCTACCACGATCCCGACCTGCCGCCCTCGCACCACTACCTGGCCTGCTACCGCTGGCTGGAGCGGGGTTTCGGCGCCCACGCCCTGGTCCACCTGGGCAAGCACGGCAACCTGGAGTGGCTGCCGGGCAAGAACGTCGGGCTGTCCGCCTCGTGCGGCACCGACGCCGCGCTGGGCTCGGTGCCGCTGATCTACCCGTTCCTGGTCAACGACCCGGGCGAGGGCACGCAGGCCAAGCGCCGCGCCCACGCGGTCATCGTCGATCACCTCATCCCGCCGATGACGCGGGCCGAGTCCTACGGTGACATCGCCCGGCTGGAGCAACTGCTGGACGAGCACGCGACGATCGCGGCCATGGACCCGGCCAAGCTGCCGGCCGTCCGGGCGCAGATCTGGACGCTGCTGCGCGCGGCCCGGATGGACCACGACCTGGGCCTGGCCGGCGCGGACCGTCCGGAGGGCGACGACTTCGACGACCTCATCCTGCACGTCGACGGCTGGCTGTGCGAGATCAAGGACACCCAGATCCGCGACGGCCTGCACGTGCTCGGGCAGGCGCCGGTCGGGCCGGCCCGGGTCGATCTCGTGCTGGCCATGCTCCGGGCCAGCCAGGTGTGGGGTGGCCGCGCGCAGGCGCTCCCCGGCCTGCGGTCCGCGCTCGGCCTCAAGGACGACGCCGACCGGACGAGCGTCGACGTGATCGAGGCGCAGGCCCGCGCCCTGGTGCAGGCCTGCGAGAACGCCGGCTGGGCGGTCGACGCGGTGCCGGGCGTCGTGGAAGACCTGCTGGGTCAGGCGGATCCGGACGTGACCGCGGTCCTGACGTTCGCCGCCACCGAGGTCGTGCCCCGGCTGGCCGGCACCACCGGCGAGCTCGACTCCGTCCTGCACGCCCTCGACGGCGGGTTCGTTGCGGCCGGCCCGTCCGGTTCACCCCTGCGCGGGCTGATCAACGTGCTGCCCACCGGCCGCAACTTCTACAGCGTCGACCCCAAGGCGATCCCGTCCCGGCTGGCCTACGAGACCGGCACCGCCATGGCCGAGTCGTTGATCGCCCGGTACCGGACCGACACCGGCGAGTACCCGCGGTCGGTCGGGTTGTCGGTGTGGGGCACGTCGGCGATGCGGACCGCCGGTGACGACATCGCCGAGGTCCTCGCCCTGATCGGAGTCACCCCGGTGTGGGACCCGGCGTCCCGGCGGATCAGCGACCTGCAGGTGATTCCGGTGGCCGACCTCGGGCGTCCCCGGATCGACGTCACCGTGCGGATCTCCGGCTTCTTCCGGGATGCCTTCCCGCACGCGGTCGTCCTGCTGGACGACGCGATGCGCCTGGTCGCGGGGCTGGACGAGCCGGCCGAGCTGAACTACGTCCGGGCGCACGCCCAGGCCGACCTGGCCGAGCACGGCGACGAACGGCGGGCCATCACCCGGATCTTCGGATCGGCGCCCGGCGCCTACGGGGCCGGGTTGCTTCCCCTGATGGAGGCCGGGAACTGGCGGGACGACGCCGATCTCGCACAGGTCTACACCGCATGGGGCGGCTTCGCCTACGGCCGGGGGCTGGACGGGGTCGCGGCGGCGGCGGACATGCAGGCCAACGACCGGCGGATCGCGGTGGCGGCGAAGAACACCGACAGCCGCGAGCACGACATCGCCGACTCCGACGACTACTTCCAGTACCACGGCGGGATGATCGCCACGGTCCGGGCGCTGACCGGGCAGGCTCCGGTCGCCTACATCGGCGACTCCACCACCCCCGACGCCGTGCGGACCCGGTCGCTGACCGAGGAGACGGCCCGGGTGTTCCGGGCCCGGGTGGTGAACCCGCGATGGATCGCCGCGATGCGCCGGCACGGGTACAAGGGTGCGTTCGAACTGGCCGCCACCGTCGACTACCTGTTCGGCTCCGACGCCACCGCGGGGGTCGTCGCCGACTGGATGTACGAGTCCCTGGCCCGCACGTACGCCCTGGACGAGCAGAACCAGCAGTTCCTGCGGCACGCCAACCCGTGGGCGCTGCGCGGCATCGTCGAGAAGCTGACCGAGGCGGCCGACCGCGGCCTCTGGGCCGAGCCCGACCCCGACCTGCTCGCCGACCTCGCCCAGGTCTACCTCGACGTCGAGGGCGACCTCGAGGACCGCTGACCCCGCGGGCCGAACCCGGGACCCTGCCCGCCCACCCCTCCCCTTGCCGGCCCACCCCTCCCCGCGCGGATCAACAACCCCGGCGCGGACGAAGTCATCGACTCCGGTCCCACCCGTCCCATTCGGGGCGAGATGATCCGCGCGGGCGTAAATGATCCGCGCGGGGCGGGCGCGGGGCGGGGCGGGGGTGGCGGACGGCACCGGGCGTCCAGCATCATGAGCGGCGGCGCCCCGGACCGGTCGACGCGGGTCGAGCGACCGGGCCGCGCCGGTGCCGGCCGCCGCGTCCGGTGCACAACGCGCCCGACGAAGGGGTTCCCGTGGACCTGACGATCGAGACGTTCGCCGATCCGGCCGACCGGCTGGCTGCGCTGACCGGCGTCATCGAGGGGCCGGACGGCCGGGTGTGGTTCACCTCGCCGGGCACCGACCGGATCGGCCGGATCGATCCGGTGACGGGCGCGATCGAGACGTTCATCGACCCGGCCGGCGAGCTGCGCGGCCCGGCGAACATCTATCCCGGCGCCGACGGCACGATGTGGTTCACCTGCCCCGCGACGGACCTCGTCGGCCGGATCGACCCGGCCGCGGCCGACCCGCAGGCGACCCTGACCGCGGTCACCGCACCCGGGTTGCGCAACCCGGTGGCGATCAAGTCCGCCGCCGACGGGCGGGTCTGGGTGAGCCTGCGAGCCGCGAACGCCCTGGCCGGGATCGACCCGTCCGCCGAGGATCCCGGCGCATCGACAGTTCTCGTCACCCATCCGCTGATCGACGGGCCGGCCGCCATCTTCCCGGCCGGTGACGGCCGGCTGTGGTTCACCACCACCGGGCGGCCGGGCGTCGGCTCGCTCGACCCGGCGGCCGCCGATCCGGCGGCGACGGTCGCCGTGCTGACCCCACCGGGCGATCCGGCCCTGCGGGCCTGGGCCCAGGACCGGGCCGGTTGCCTGTGGATCACTACCCGCGCGCCCGCCGGGGTGGCGCGCTTCGACCCGGCCGACCCGTCCGGCAGCTGGCTTCCGTTGACCGGCCCGGTGTTCGGGGCCCCCGACGGGGCCACCCTGGGACCCGACGGGGCGATCTGGGTGGTCGACACCGACCGCAACGCGGTGCTGCGGATCGACCCCGACACGGCCGGGGTCACGGCCGTCGCCGACCCGGCGTTCGACGCGCCGTTCGACCTGAAACCCGGCCCGGGGTCGACACTGTGGTTCACCAACCGGGGCAACCCGACGATCGGCCGGATCCGGCTCGGCTGACGCTCAGGCGGCGGCGTCGGTGATCGCCCGCACGGTCGGCTCCGGCGCCTCGAGCTGCGGCAGGTGGCCGGCCCCCTCGATCAGCCGGAACCGGGCTCCCGGGATCGCGGCCGCGTACGCCTGCCCGTAGCCGGGGCCGACGATCCCGTCGTCGTCCCCCCAGAGCACCAGCGTCGGGACGGCGATGCCGCCGAGCCGGCCGGCCAGCGTCGGGTCGACGGGCGATCCACCCGTGTACGCGGCCAGCGCCGCCCCGTCCGCGGCCATCGCCGCCTGCGCCTCCGGCGGGAGCGCGGCGGGGTCGATGCGGAACCGATCCGCGTCGTGGAAGGCCAGGTCGGTGATCTGATCGGGGGTCAGGTTCGGCACGTCGGCCACCGGATGGTCGGGCACGTCGATGCCGATGGCGTCGATCAGCACCAGCGCGCCGATCCGGTCCGGCGCGAGCAGGGTCAGCTCGGCGGCGATCCAGCCGCCGAGGGAGCTGCCCACGACGGTGACCCCGCGCAGGTCGAGCTCGGACAGCACGGCGGCGTAGAGCGCCGCCAGTCCGGCCACGTCCGTCGTGCCGGTGCGATAGGGGGTGCCGGAGAAGCCGGGGTGCACCGGCGTCAGGACGCGCCGCCCGCTGGAGACGAGCAGCTCGGCGAGCCCGGCGACCGACATCGGACCGGCGCCCCCGTGGAGCAGCAGGACGGCCGGGCCGTCGCCGGCATCGGTCACGGTGAGTTCCGGCAGGACGGACGGCAGGGTATCGGTCACGGCGGTGTCCATTCGTGGGAGGCGTTTTCGGGCAAACTATCCCGCCACCGCTCACCCTCGTGGGTGAACTGCGTCCATTACGCAAGGTCACCCCCAGGAGCTCATCGCGAGCCGGGACCCTCGCCCTCCGCCAGCGCCCGGACCAGGGAGGTCAGCTCCGGCACGCCGGACGCCTCGTCCAGCACCTCGCGCAGCACCTCGTCGTGGACCGGACGCACCGCCTCGAGCAGGTCCCGGCCGGCCGCCGTCAGCTCGGTGTAGATGCCGCGCCGGTCGTCGGCGCAGACGATCCGGGTCAGCAGACCACGCTCCTCCAACCGGTTGACCAGCCGGGTGGTGGCCGACGCGGACAGCGCCGCGGCCCGCGCCAGCTGCTGCATCCGCATGTGCCAGCCGTCCTGCCGGCTCAGCGCGTCGAGCACGGTGTACTCGACCACCGAGAGCCCGGCGGACGCGGTCAGGGCCCGCTCGAGACGGGTGTCGATCATGCCGTGCAGCGATGCGAGCGTGCGCCAGCCCTGAGCGCGCACCTGGACGGCGTCGTCGCCGATGCCCATCACGAACCACCTCACACATTTAGTTGCTTGCGCGGACTATCGGCGCGTGCAACAGTAGATATCAAGCGTATGCAACTACCAGCGTACGCGTCCAACCCCTCAGAGAGAGAGAAGACACTGATGCCCGCGGGACTCATCGCGCTCGCGCTCGGCGGTTTCGGGATCGGCCTGACCGAGTTCAACATCATGGGCCTGCTGCCCGAGGTGGCCGCCACCTTCGGCGTCAGCGAGGCCGTGGCCGGCGCTCTGATCACCGGCTACGCGCTGGCCGTCATCGTCGGCGCGCTCGGCCTCACCGCCGCGACCACCCGGTTGCCCCGCAAGCGGGTGCTGCTGGGGCTGCTGGTCCTGTTCGTCGTCGGGAACGCGATCAGCGCGGCCGCGCCGACCTACGAGGTGATGATGACCGGCCGGATCGTCGCCGCGCTGTGCCATGGCGCGTTCTTCGGGATCGGCTCGGTCGTCGCCGCCTCGCTCGTGGACCCCAGCCGCAAGGCCGCCGCCGTCGCCATCATGTTCACCGGACTGACCACGGCCACCGTGCTGGGCGTCCCGCTGGGCACGTTCGTCGGCCAGCAGTTCGGCTGGCGGGCCACGTTCTGGGTCATCACCGTGATCGGCGTCGTCGCATTGCTGGGCGTGCTGGCGCTGGTCCCGGCCGACCGGGGACGCCACCAGACCACCCGCCTGCGGGACGAACTCGGCGCCTTCCGGGACCGCCAGGTCTGGCTGTCCATGGCCGAGACGGTCCTGGGCTTCGGCGGCATGTTCGGCGCCTTCACCTACATCGCCTACACGCTGACCGTGGTCAGCGGGTTCGCCGCCAGCACCGTGCCGTGGCTGCTCGTGCTGTTCGGCGCCGGGCTGCTGATCGGCAACGTCGTCGGCGGGCGGTTCGCTGATCGCGCCCTGGACCGCAGCCTGCTGGTCATTCTGGGCGCCCTGGTCCTGGTGCTCGTCGCGTTCGCGCTCGTCGCGCCGAACCCGATCGCGACCGCCGTGCTGCTGTTCGGGATGGGCGGCTTCGGCTTCGCCACGGTGCCCGGCCTGCAGACCCGGGTGATGACCTACGCGGCACAGGCGCCCTCGCTCGCCTCCGCGGGCAACATCGCGGCGTTCAACCTGGGGAACGCACTCGGGGCGTGGCTCGGCGGCATCACCATCAGCGTGGGGCTCGGCTTCACCGCTCCGATCTGGACCGGCGCCGGGCTGACCGCCGGGGCGCTGCTGGTGATGGCCGTGGCCGCCCGGACCGCGCCGCGGCCCCCCGTCGACCACGCGCCGCCCGCCGCCGTCACGCGCGGGTAGGGCCGCGACCCCGGGCTCGACCGGCCGGGTCACCCGGCCGGCGGGCGCAGGAGGTAGGTGTCCATGATCCAGCCGTGCCGGGCCCGCAGGTCGGCCCGGACGGCCGCGATGTCGTCGACGACCTCGTCCAGGGGTCCGCGCCGCAGGGTCTGCCGCGGATCTCCGAGGTAGGCGCCCCAGAGGATCTCCAGGCCGCGGCCGGTGTAGGCCCGGCACGCCAGGGCGCCGTCCAGCATGACCACGACGGTCGAAACCGGCCCGGCCATCGCCTCGGCGAGCCGGCGGCCGGTGGTGATGAGGACCGGTTCGCCGATGCCGTGCAGCACGACGCCGTGCGCGGCGGCCAGCGCCTGCACCGCGCTGATCCCCGGCGTGACCCGTACCCGCAGGGACACCCGGCCGCGGCCGCGGATGCCGTCGACGACGCGGATCGTGCTGTCGTACAGCGCCGGATCCCCCCACACCAGGATTCCGGCGGTGGCGTCCGGCGCCGTCCGGTCGAGCAGGACGCCCTCGAGGGCGGTCACCCGCCGCCGGTGCCAGTCGACGACGGCGCCCCGGTAGTCGCGGTCGTCCCGATCCCGGCGCGGGTCCGGCACGGAGACCACGGTGTGGCCGGGACGGGCGTAGCGGCGGAGGATCTCGGCCCGCAGGTCGATCAGATCCCGGGTGGCCTCACCCTTGTCGAGCTGCAGCACCACGTCCAGCCGGCCCAGGGCCGCGAGCGCCTGCAGGGTCAGCTGCTCGGGGTCGCCCATGCCGATGCCGATGATCTCCAGGGTGCGCACCCGGCGATTGTGCCGCCCGCCGTCGCGGCCCCCCGGATGCGGGGGCGCCGGCCCGGTGCATCATGGTCGGGTGCCGACCAGCCGACGCTCGCCGGCCCGGTGGGTGCTGCTGCTCGCGGTCATCGCCGGGGTCTTCGGCATGCACGTGCTCACCGCCGGCGACGGGCCTGGGCACGGCATGCTGCCGGCTCCCGCGATGGCGGACGGCCACCACGACCGGCCCGACGCGGCCCCGCCGGCCGCCCGGTCGCCCCTCCGGTCGGTCCCCGGACCGGCCCCGATCGAGCCGCTGGCGGCCCCGCTGCCGTCCGGGATCGGGCACGGCGACATGGCCGGGTGCGTCCTGTTCCTGGTGATCGGCGGGGCGGCGCTGGTGCTGCTCGCGCTGGCCCGGTCGGCCGCGGGCGCCGGCGACCACGACCGCCCCGGCGACGGCGGGTGGCTGGACCTGCGCCGCCGGGGGCCGCCGGACGGATGGCCCCGCATCGCCCTGGGTGTGCTCCGGGTATAGGCGACCGGAGCCGCGTTCCCGACCGGAACGCGGCTTCCGCCTGCCCTTTCCCGCACACCTCACAGGAGACCACCCGTGTTCAAACGTGTTCCGGGCGCGATCGTCGCGCTCACCATCGGCCTGACCCTCGCCGCCTGTGGCGCCGGCACCCACTCCGACCCCGACCACTCCGCGGCCGGCACCATCGGCAGCTCCCCGACCGACAGTTCCCCCACCGGTGCCGGGACCGCCGGGGCCGCCGCCCCGTCGGCCGCTGGGGCGCACAACGCCGTCGACGTCGTGTTCGCGACGATGATGATCCCGCACCATCAGGGTGCCGTCGAGATGTCCGACCTGGCCTTGACGCAGGCGTCCGCCCCGCAGGTCAAGGATCTGGCCGGCCGGATCAAGGCGGCCCAGGGGCCCGAGATCGAGCAGATGCAGAGCTGGCTCACCGCCTGGGACGCGGCCATGCCCATGACCGGCACCGGGACCGCCGGCCCGGACATGGGCCACGGCATGGATCACGGCGACCCGGCGTCGACCGCCGCCGCGGATCCCACCGGCGACGCGGACGACTTCGGCATGGGCGCGATGATGTCGATGAGCGAGTCCGACATGGCCGCGCTGCGGGCGGCGACCGGCGCCGCGTTCGACACGCTGTTCCTGCAGCAGATGATCGCGCACCACCAGGGCGCCATCGAGATGGCCGATGTCGAGCTCGCGCGGGGCGAGAACCCGCAGGCGCTCGCGCTGGCCGCGGCGATCAGGACCGGCCAGGCGGCCGAGATCACCGAGATGCAGCGGCTGCTGGCCGCCCTGTAGGCCGGACACGCCGGGCACACCCGGACCCGGGGATCGCGAGGACCGCCCCGGGTCCGGGCGGTGGCCGACCGGATTCAGGCCGACCGCGGGTGCTCGGCCAGCGTGTCGGCGACCCAGTCGGCGATGAAGGTGGACACGTGGGGCAAATGGTCCAGGCCGATGTGCTCGGTGGCGCCCTCGTCCGGGGTGAAGATCCGCAGGTCCCGCTTGGGACTGTTGACCGCCTGGTCGAACGAGCGGTGCGCGTACTCGAGCGGGATCTGCCGGTCGTTCTCCCCGTGCGCGATCAGGAACGGCACGTCGATCCGCTCGACCACCCCGTCCAGGTGGACCTGGTCGGCGAACTCGATGAAGTCGTCGAGCGGGGCGTCGGGATCGAAGCCCCAGACCCAGCGCACGTGCTCCCAGTAGTGCGGCACCGGACGCTCACCCTCACGCTGCCGGCGGCGGCGCTGCACGGCTCCCCAGTTGTGGTTGGCCCCCCAGGCGACGACCACGGCCAGACGCTTCTCGAACGCCGCCGCGCGCGGCGCGTAGTAGCCACCCAGCGACCAGCCGACCAGGCCGATCCGGGTCGGGTCGACGTCGTCGCGGGTCAGCAGGTAGTCGACGCAGGCCGCGGCCCAGGCCTCGGTGTCGATCCGGGCGGTCAGCCCCCGCAGCCGCAGGGCCTCGCCGGAGCCGGGCGGGTCGACCATCAGGGTCGAGATGCCGCGCGCGGCCAGCTCGGCCCAGTGCTCGGAGTTGTACATGTGCTCCTTGGTCGAGTCCAGCCCGTTGAACATGATCATCACCGGCGCCGGTCCGGCATCGGTGGCCGGGGCCGCGCTGAAGTAGGCGGGCAGGCTGCCCGACTCGTACGGGATCTCCACCCGGGTCACTCGCGGATCGCGCAGCTCGAACGACTTCTGGGCCAGGTCGAGCACCCGGCGGTAGCTGGGGATCCGGTTCGGGTCGGAGTGCGACAGCATCCGCTCGGCCTGGGCCAGGTAGTTGGTGGCCCGGAAGTACAGCTGGCCCGCGGTCCGGGTGTGGCCGAGCTTCTCGGCCGCCTCCGCCTGGTCGACCAGCTGGTCGGTCAGGCCGGTCCAGGCCCGCAGGAAGTCGGGCGTGCCGGCGTCCGCGCCCTGGGCGGCGGCCTCCCGGATCGGTCGGCAGGCCCGGTCGACCTCGTCGATCAGGCCGCCGCTGTTGAGCGCGGCGACCACGCCCAGGTTCCAGACGTAGTTGCCGGGGAAGAACTCGAACACTTCGGGGGTCCTTTCGGAGCAGGGGCGGGGTCAGGTGGCTCAGCGGGCGGCCGGCACGGCCCGGGTGCGCCGACGGGGGCGCGGCCGGGCCGGCGTCACCGGTGGCAGGTCGATGCCGGCGACGACGGTGTTGCGGATGGTGCCGATGCCCTCGACGGTCATCTCGACGACGTCGCCGGGCTGCAGGGGCGCCGGGTCCAGCCGGCCCCGGCGCCCCCACAGCTCGGCCAGACAGCCGCCGTTGCCGCAGGTTCCGGAGCCGAGCAGGTCGCCGGCGCCGACCCGGGCACCCCGGGATGCGTAGGCGACCAGCTCGGCGAACGGCCAGCCCATGTTGGACAGCAGGTCCCGCCCGATCACGGTGCCGTTCACCGACACCGTCATCTCCAGCGCCAGGAAGCCGTCGGCGTCGAGGTAGGGCTCGAGCTCGTCGGCGGTCACCAGCCACGGGCCGAGGGTGGAGGCGAAGTCCTTGCCCTTGGCCGGCCCCAGCTTCACCTTCATCTCCCGGCTCTGCAGGTCCCGGGCCGACCAGTCGTTCATGATCGTGTAGCCGAAGATCTCGACCTGCTCGGGGGTCAGCGACGAACCGGCGCGGCCCACCACGGCGGCCACCTCGAGTTCGAAGTCGAACCGGCGGCAACCCGGTGGGATCGCGACGTCGTCGTGCGCGCCGATCAGCGCGTACGGGTTGGTGAAGTAGAACGTCGGCGCCTCGTACCACTCGGGCGCGACTCCGGAGTCACCGTCGACGGAGGCGACGACGCCCTCCACGTGCTCCTCGAAGGCGACGAAATCCCGGACGGTGGGCGGGTTCAGCGGTGGCAGCAGGCGCACGTCCGCGATCGGGACGCCGGGGCCGGCCGCGGCGGCGGCACCGGCGGCCGTCGCCGCGGCCCGGCCGGACCGGACCAGGTCGAGCACCGTGATGCCGGCCGGCCGCGGGTGCACGAGCGGCCGCTCCGGCGGGCCGGTGACGACCCCGGCGGCGACGATGCCCCGGTGCTCGAAGGTGGCAAGACGCATGACCGGGTCCCGCTCAGACCGGCGGGGCCACGAACAGGCCCTTGTCGACGTCGTTGAACGAGCGCTGCGCGACGAACTCGTTCATCTGGTTCGCGGTGCCCCACTGGTCGGAGACCTCGGGCTGGGAGAAGTCGTACAGGTGCGGATGCCAGGTGTCCTCGTCGATCAGTTCCAGCTCGGTGGTGTACTCGACGGTGTTGCCGTGCGGGTCCAGGAAGTAGCTGAAGGTGTTGTTGCCGGCCATGTGCCGGCCCGGACCCCAGATCTTCTCCACGCCGGCCCGCAGCAGGCGGCCGGTTCCGCGCATGTAGGAGTCGATGTCGCGCATCTCGAACGACGCGTGGTGCAGCGACGGGTGCGGGCCGCGGGCGATCGCCATGCTGTGGTGCCACTGGTTGATCCGCAGGAACCACATCATCTCCCCCATCCGCGGGTGCATCAGGGTGTCCGACAGGCGAAAGCCCAGGTGCCGCTCGTAGAAGGCCCGGGTCTGCTCCGGCTGGGGGCTGTTGATGACCACGTGCGAGAGCCGCACCGGGATGGATTCGCCGGCCTCGACCGCCCGGTGGGTGCGGATGGCGACGTCGGCGCTGATCTCGACGGTCCGGCCCTCGTTGTCGAAGAAGCGGAAGCCGTAACCGCCACCGGGGGTGTCGATGATGCCCGGCTCGCTGACCAGGGTGACGCCGTCGGCGGCGAGCCTCGCCGCGAGCACATCGACGTCGGCCACCGAGGCCGCCCCGAACGCGATCAGGTCGATCCGCTTGTCACCGGCCTGCCGCAGCCGGACGATGTAGTTCTCGGGCGAACCCTCGGCGGCCAGGAAGGCCAGACCGTTCTCGGTGTGCTCGGCGCTCAGACCCCAGGTGTGGGTGTAGAAGTCGAGCTGGGTCGCGAAGTCGGGCACGGCCAGGTCGACGTGCCGCAGGTGGGTGATGGCGGGGACGCTCATGATGCTCCTCGAAACCTGTTGGTCGGTTGACTATTTGACGGCGATCGGGACCACCGGGGCGCCGACCGCGCCGGTGACGGGCAGCGGCTCGGCGGACAGGAAGAACTCGTGGACACCGTCCGCGGCACAGTCGGCGGCCAGCGCGTCCAGATCCCACATCTCGCCGATGAACAGCCCGATGTGCGGGATGGCCACCTGATGCAGCGGCTGGAAGGCGTTCTCGAACTCGTTGGGCCGGACCTCGAATCCCCAGGTGTCGGTGGCGACCGCGGCCACCTCCGTGGAGTGCAGCCAGTCCGCCGTGGTGAACGACAGTCCGGGCGAGTCGCCGCCGGCGTACTCGCCCCACCCGTCGCGGCGGGCCCGGGCGAGCCGGCCGGTCCGGACCAGCAGCAGATCGCCCCGGCCGACGGTCGAGGTCGGCCCCTGCGCGGCGATCGTGGCCGCCAGATGCTCGGCGGTGATGGCGAACCCGTCGGGCAGCTCGCCGTCGACGCCGAGCACGCGGCCGACGTCGAGCAGCACGCCGCGGCCGCTGATCCGGCCGGTGGCGGTCTGGATGCCGGTCACCAGATCGCCGTCGCTGGTCACGACGTCGCCGGCGCGGCGCCCGTTCCAGGCCTGGCCGTGGTCGAAGATGTGGCCGAGGCCGTCCCACTGCGTGGAGGCCTGCAGCGGCATGAAGATCACGTCGTCGGCGCCGCCGATGCCATGCGGGAAGCCCTGGGTGCCGCGCTCGGCGTCGGTCCCGGTGTCCAGCATCGTGTGCACCGGGTTGGTGCGCCGCCGCCAGCCCCGCTGCGGCCCGTTCATGTCGAACGACTGGGCCAGCGGGAACGCCGCCCCCCGACGGACCAGCGCGGCGGCCCGCGCGCGCATGTCGTCGGTGAGGAAGTTCAGGGTGCCGAGCACGTCGTCGGCGCCCCAGCGACCCCAGTTGGAGCAGCGCTTGGCGGCCGCGGCGATCGCCGACTCGGGATCGCGCGGATCGAGCGGAAAGGTGGTGGGCATGTCGGGTCCTCCTTGAAGCGACTCCCTCACGATCCGGGACCCGAGCGCATCAGGGAAGACGAGATGCATGATGCGGCGCATCACCTCGGTGGATACGCTTGGGCCCGTGAAGCTGACCAATCTGGACCTGAACCTGCTGGTCACGCTGGACGCGGTCCTCGAGCACCGCAGCGTCAGCCGCGCGGCCGAGCAGCTGGGGGTGAGCCAACCCGCGGTCTCCGCCCAGCTGGCCCGGCTGCGCCGCCATTTCGGCGACGACCTGCTCGCCCGGTTCGGCAACCAGTACCGGCTCACGCCGCTGGCCACCCAGCTGCGGGGCCGGGTGCAGGCCGCGGTCACCGGGGTGGAGCGGGTGTTCGCGGCCGAACCCGACTTCGCCCCGGCCACCTCGACCCGTGAGTTCTCACTGGTGATGAGCGACTACGGGGTCGCCGTGCTGGCTCCCCCGCTGGCCGGCGCGCTCACCCGCGAGGCGCCGGGAGCCCGGCTGCGGTTCGTCCAGAACACCCCGTACCTGGTGGACCACGCGATGCAGGCGATGACCGGCACCGACCTGCTGGTGATGCCGCACGGCTTCACCGACGGGCTCTCGCACCGGGATCTGTACCAGGACACCTGGGTCTGCCTGGTGTCGGCCGACAACGACGCCGTCGGTGACGCGCTCTCGATCGACGACCTGCGGACCATGCCCTGGGTGGTCACCTACCACGGCGCGACCGCGGCCACGCCCGCCGCCCGCCAGATGCGGATGCTGGGGATCGAGCCGCGGATCCAGGTGATCACCGAGCATTTCCTGACGGTGCCCGGCCTCGTCGCCGGCACCGGACGGGTGGCCCTGCTGCAGCAGCGGCTGGCCGAGGGCGTCCCGGACGCGCTGGGGGTGCGCCGGTTGCCCTGCCCGTTCGAGGTGTCGCCGCTGGTCGAGGCGATCTGGTGGCACCCGATGTACGACGGCGACCCCGAGCACTCGTACCTGCGCGACCTGGTCGTCCGGGTCGCGGCGCAGGTGGCCGGCGCCCGGTGACGGCCCGGCCGCGACCTCACCGCCGGGTGGCCGTCACCGCCTCCAGCGCCCGCCGGACGTCGTCCCGGACGGCCGGCGCGGCGAACATCAGCACGTCGGCCAGCCGGGCGCCGGCCGCGAACCTCGTGTCGTCGAGGAACGCGGCGCCCCGGCCGTCGCCGTGCCCGTCCAGGGCGCCGGCCACCGCGGCCAGGGCCTCGTCGTCGTCGACCAGGACCGACAGATCGGTGTCCAGGTCGACCGCACCGGGCCCGTCCGGTCCGGGCGGGACCACCCCGCCGAACTCGTGCCGGCCGGCGCCGACCGTGACCGCCCGGGGCCAGCCGGGCAGCCGGACGTCGGCGGACGTGTTCGGCGGCACCACCACCGTGACCCGCAACCGGTCGCCGTCCACCGCCCAGCCCACATCTGCCTTCCCGTAGGGGGTGTCGAGCGAGGCCGCGGCCGCGGTCAGACCTGGTAACGGCTGGGGCTCGCAGCGCAGCCGGGCGTACCCGGGGGCGGCGGGCGCCAGTCCGGCGACCCGGCGGTGCAGCGTGTCGGCGACCGAGCCGAGTGCGTAGTGGTTGAACGAGGTCATCTCGCCCGGGTTCACCGTGCCGTCGGGAAGCAGGCTGTCCCACCGTTCCCACACCGTCGTCGCGCCCTGCGTGACGGGGTAGAGCCACGAGGGGCACTGGGTCTGCAGCA
>NZ_JBMDXT010000525.1:0-3557 GCF_048594475.1 Nakamurella sp.
GTGTCCGGTGGCCCGGGTCGGCGGGTGTTCTCGGGTTGGGCGCCCCCCCCGCCCACCACCGGGCCTCACCCGGGCGGTCGTTCGACCCAGCGGTAGCGGCGCAGGTCCACCCGGCCGGCGACCGCCGGCACACCCTCGGCGCGCAACCGGGCGAGTTGCTCCGGGGCCAGGTGGGGGGCTGGAGTGCCGTCGCTGCGCAGGACCCGGTGCCAGGGAGTGCCCTCGTCGGCCAGCTGGGACAGCACGAAACCGGCCAATCTCGGTGACCGGCTGCCGGCCCGGGCCGCCACATCCCCGTACGTACTGACCCGGCCCGGTGGAATGGCCGCGACGGTGTCCAGCATCCGGTGCGCCAGTTCCATGTCCACGCCGATCAGTCTCCTCCGGTTTGCCGGGCGCCGGACCCACCCGGCCGCCGGTGTCCGGCCCGGGCCGGCCGTTCCGCGCGCGGGCGGGCGGCCGTCCTCCCGGGGTGCCGAGTCGTCCGTGTCCATGTCGTGCGGCACTGTCGGAGGTCCGTGGTGGGATCGTGGTCATGATGTCCAGCCAGTTGCTCAGCGCGCCGGAGGCGGCGCCGGGGCCCGCGGCCGACCTGCGCCTGCGGCGGCCGACCCCGGCGTCGGTGGTGCCGCCGACGGATGAGCAGCGGGCCGTCATCGCCAACACCGCGCGTCGCCTGCGGGTGCTGGCCGGGCCCGGAACGGGCAAGACGGCCACGCTGGTGGAGGCGGTCGCCGAGCGCATCACCGGTCGCGGGGTCGCTCCGGAGCAGATCCTGGTGCTCACCTTCTCGCGCCGGGCCGCCGCCGAGTTGACCGCCCGGATCACCCAGCGGCTGGGGGTCACCACCCGCGAGCCGATCGTGCGGACCCTGCACGGTTACGCGTTCGCCGTGCTGCGCCGACAGGCGGCGGTGGCCGGTGAGGCGGTACCCCGGTTGTTGGCGGCCGGCGAGTCGGACCAGGTGGTGCGGGAATTGCTCGCCGGCCATCTGAGCGACGGCGGCGGCGGCTGGCCGGAATCGCTCCGCCCGGCGCTGGCCTCGCCGTCGTTCGCGGCCGAGCTGCGCGACCTGATGCTGCGGACCGCCGAGCGCGGCATCACGCCCGGGCGCCTGTCCGAACTGGGCCGGCGCCGGCGCCGGCCCGAGTGGCAGGCCGCGGCCCGGTTCGCCCGGGAATACCAGGACGTCGCCGACCTGCGCCAGGGCACCGCCGGCCTGGGGCCGGCGCTGGACCAGGCCGAGCTGACCCGGGCCGCGCTCGCCCTCTTCGCCGACGACGCGGTGCTGGCGCAGGAGCAGGGGCGGGTCCGACGCCTGTTCGTCGACGAGTATCAGGACGTCGATCCCGCCCAGGCGCGGCTGATCGAGCGGCTGGCCTCGGGTGCTGACGAGTTGGTGGTGTTCGGCGACCCGGACCAGTCGATCTACGCCTTCCGCGGGTCGCAACCGGGGGCGATGCGCCGGATCGAGGTCGACGCCACCGTCTCGCTCACGATCTCGCACCGGCTCGCCCCGGCCGTGCTGGCCGCGACCCGACGTGTCGCCGCCGCCCTGCCGGGCGGCTGGCCACACCGCGAGCTGGCCGTCGGCGAGGCCGACGCGGGCGGCGCGCGCCGCGCGGCGGGCGATGTCCCCACGGGCGACGGCGGGCCGACCGCCGCCGGGCCGCCGACACCGGACGGCGACGTGGTGGTGCGAACGTTCCCCACCCCCGCCGGCGAAGCGGCCTTCCTGGCCGACGAGCTGCGCCGGTCCCACCTGCGCGGCGGGGTTCCGTGGTCGCGGATGGCCGTCCTGGTCCGTTCGCCGTCGCGTGACCTGCCGGCCATCCGCAGGGCGCTGGCCGCGGCCGGGGTGCCCTGCGCCGCCGGGCTGGTCGACCCCGCCGTCGACGATCCGGTGGCCCGCGCGCTCCTGGCGATCCTGAGGTTCGGGCTGGACCGCCAGCATCTGACCGGCGAGCAGGCGGTCGATCTGCTCGCCGCCCCGGGCATCGGGTTGGACGCGGACGGCGTGCGGCGGCTGCGCCGCCGGTTGAGAGCGACGCACCTGTCCGCCGGACCGACGGCCGATCTGGTGGCCGCCGCGGTGCTGGGGGCGCCGCTGCCTGACGACCTGCCCGCCGACCTGCGCGATCCGGTGCTGACCGCTCGTGGTCTGCTCGACCTCGTCGGTTCCGTGGCCGCCGAGCCCGATCCGCGGGTGCCGCTGTGGTTGGTGTGGCAGCGGCTCGGCCTGGCCGACGACCTGCTCGCGGCCAGCCTCCGGGGCGGGCGCGCCGGGCAGCGGGCCGACCGCAGCCTGGATGCCGTGCTGGCCCTGTTCGACCTGGCCGGTGAGCTCGCCGAACGGCTGCCGTACGCCGGGGTCCGGGCGTTCGTCGACCAGGCGGTCGACCGGCGCATCGCGGTCGAGCCGTCCACCGGCGAGGGCCGGCCGGTCCACGGGGTGGCCCTGCTGTCGGCGCATGCTGCCAAGGGGCTGGAGTGGGACGTGGTCTGCCTGGCCGGGGTCAGCGAGGGATGCTGGCCCGTCCAGCGCCGGCCGCAGAGCCTGCTCGGGCTCGACGACCTGCTGGACGCCGAGGACGGTGTGGCCGGTGCCGAGCCCGCCGGCGGGCCGGGGGAGGCGCTGCAGGAGGAGCGTCGCCTGTTCTACGTGGCCGCGACCCGGGCGCGGCGCCGTCTGGTGGCCAGCAGCGTCCGGGACCAGGACACGCTGCCCAGCCGGTTCCTGCTCGAGCTGGCCGGGGCGGAGCCGGCCCACGGATGGCCGTCCCGGCCCGACGGCACACCGCGTCGCAGCCTCCAGCTGGCGCACCTGGTCGCCGACCTGCGTCGGGCGGTGACCGACCCGGCGGCCCCCGAGGAGAGCGTCGAGCATGCGGCCCGGCAGCTGGCGCGCCTGGCCGCCGCCGGCGTCGACGGTGCCCACCCGCGCGACTGGTACGGCCTGGCCGGTCCGTCCACGGCCGCGCCGCCCGTTGCCCCGCAGGCGCCGGTCACCGTGTCACCGTCGGCGGTCGAGTCGGTCCTGCGCTGCCCGTTGCGGGCGGTGCTGGAACGCCGCGGGGGTCGGTCGGCGACCAGCCAGCAACAGATCGAGGGCGTGGTCATGCACGCCCTGGTCGACGGGCTGGCCCGCGGCGTGTCCCGGACCGATCTGGACGCCGAGATGGAGCGGTTCCTGGCGCAGCCGACCGGGCTGCCGCCGTGGCTCATCGCGCGGACCCGGCGGGCATTGCAGACCATGCTCACGGCCGCTCAGACCTGGCTCGCCGAGCTTCCGGCCGACCGCCGTCCGGTGGCGACCGAGGCGGCGCTCTCGGCCTGGCTGCCGCGGACCGTCGCGGCGCCGCCCGGCGGGGGCCACCCGCCGGAGGCATCCGGTGGAACCGATGACGTCGTCGATCCCGCGACCGACGCCGGGCATGACCGGCGTCCGCCGCCGCCGATCCGGCCCGCCGGGCCGACCCGGCCGGTACGGGTCAAGGGTCGGGCGGACCGGATCGATCGGGCCCCCGACGGAAGCCTGATCATCGTCGATTTCAAGA
>NZ_JBMDXT010000526.1:0-2208 GCF_048594475.1 Nakamurella sp.
GGGCCGTCACCGCCCGGCGCGCCACGCGCGCGCCGGACCCGCCGGCCGGGGCCCTGGCCGCGCCGGCCGCGGCGGTCGGCCGGACCCTGGCCGCGGCGGCCCGGCGCGGCGAGGTCATCACCGACGTCCGGCTGGTCGACCCGGCCGGACCACCACCGGGACCGGGACGGGTCGCGGTGCCCGTCCGGCCGGCCGATGCGACCGTGGCCGAGCTGCTGCGGCCCGGCATGCACGTCGCGGTGCTCGCGGTGGCCGAGGACGGCACCGCCGACGTGCTGGTCGCCGATGCCGTGGTGCTGCTGGTGCCGCCGGCCGCCGACCGGCGCGACCAGGGTCCGCCGGTCGTGCTCGCCGTGCCCGCCGATCTGGCGGATCGGGTGATCGGCGCCGCGCTGACCGGCACCGTTGCCGTGCGGTTCACCTGATCGGTACTGTCGCTCCGTCATCTCGGGGATCGCGTAGGGGGCGTCCCGGACCACGCCACAGCGCGGTGGCCGGTCATCCGGGGGTGGCGGTCTGCTGTGGAGGACACACCATGATCAAAGGCTTCAAGGACTTCCTGCTGCGCGGCAACGTCATCGACCTGGCCGTCGCGGTGGTCGTCGGCGCCGCGTTCACCGCGCTGGTCACCGCCGTCACGGCCAACCTCATCGAGCCCGTGCTCAACGCGCTCGGCGGGGTGGACACCGGGTCGATCGGCTTCTACGTCAATCCGAGCAAGCCCGAGTCGTACGTCAACATCAGCGCGATCCTGAACGCGATCATCACGTTCATCATCACGGCGCTGGTGGTCTACTTCGTCTTCGTCGCGCCGATGAAGAAGATCTCGGACATGGCGGCCAAGAAGAAGGTTCCGGTCAAGGCCGACCCGACCGAGGTCGAGCTGCTGATCCAGATCCGCAACCTGCTGCGCGACCAGAACGCGAGCGCCGACACCGACACCGGCGGCGCCCCCGCGGGCCAGGCCGCCGGTCCGGCCCCGGCCCCGGGCAGCGGCGGCTGATCCGACTCAGCCGTGGTGCGGCGGCCGGTTGTCCAGGTACCACCGGTCGTCGTCCCGGTCGCGGTCGGCCGCCCGCGGGCGGTCCCGCTCGTCACCGGTGACGTCGGGCAGGACGTCGCCGAAGATCTCGTCGATCCGTCGCCGGTCGGCCGGGGTCGGCGCGGGGCGCGCTGAGGAATGGTCCGCGGCGGGCTCGGCGGGTACGTTCATGCCGCCAGCATTCCACCGCCCGTGACGGCGCCCCACGGGCCGCCGTGCGGGCCGTCAGCAGGAGCGATCGTGGGACTGATCGACGACAGCATCGGGCGGGCCAAGGACACCGCGGACGGGCTCAACCGCAAGGCGCAGGACGTCGCCGGGGACGCGCTGAACCGGGCCGCCCAGACGGCCGGACCCGTGATCGACAGGGCCAAGGAGGCCGCCGCCCCGGTGCTCGCCCCGCTCGCACCGGCGGTGGACAAGGCCAGGACGGTGGCCGGCGACGTGGCGGGCCGGGCGCTCCAGGTCGCCGGCCCGGCCGTGGACCAGGCCAAGGCGGTGGCCGGTGCGGTGACGGGCAAGGCGATCGAGGTCGCCGGCCCGGCCGTCGACCAGGCCAAGGCGGCCGCCGGCAGCGCCGGGCAGCTCGTCGGCGGCGCCGTCGACACCATCAAGGAGCGGGTGCTCAGACCTCAGGATCGCTGAGCTGCTCGATCACGTGGATGGCCAGCGGGGTCAGGGTCGCCATGCCGTCGCGGATCGCCGCCCGGGTGCCGGCGATGTTGGCGACCAGCGTCGACCCGGACACCCCGACCAGCCCCCGCGAGATCACCGCGTCGGTGACGCCCGCAGCCATCCCGGACCAGCGCAGCGCCTGCGTGACGCCGGGCAGCTCCCGGTCGATGACCTCGGACGTCACGTCCGGCGTGACGTCCCGGGGCGAGACCCCGGTCCCGCCGACGGTGACGACCAGGTCGACACCGCCGATCACGGCGGTGTTCAGCGCGGTCCGGATGGCGACCTCGTCCGACGGCACGGTCACCGACCCGTCGACGACGAAGCCCGCCTCCACCAGGAGCTCGGTGACCAGGGCACCGGCGCCGCCGTCGTCCTCACCGTGCAGGGTGTGATCGGTGATGGACACGATCAAGGCCCGACCGGCGTGATGGTTGGACACCGCAATGGCCTCCTCGTCGTGGTCGACGCGACCGATCGCATCGTTCCGG
>NZ_JBMDXT010000527.1:0-2628 GCF_048594475.1 Nakamurella sp.
ACCGAACCCGTCGCCGACCGGCCCGCCGGCCCCGTCACCGACCGGAACCGCAGGCAGCGCCACCGTCATCGTCAGTCCCCCGCCGGGCGTGGTCTCCGGGGTCAGGGTGCCGTCCATCGACTCGGTCAGCCCGCGGGACAGGGCCAGGCCGAGCCCCAGCCCGGTCGTGTTGTCGGTGTCGCCGAGTCGCTGGAACGGCAGGAACACCCGTTCGTGGTCCTCCGCCGGGATGCCGGGTCCGTGGTCGACGACCCGCACCTCGACCCGGTCGTCGTGCTCGCTGACCCACACCGACGGGGGCCGCCCGGGTGGGCTGAAGCGGACCGCGTTGGCGATGAGGTTGGCCAGCACCCGCTCCAGCAGGCCGGCGTCCGCCCACACGTCGGGCAGCTCGGCCCCCTCGGCCCGGTCGGCCGCGGGACCGTCCGGCCCGGTCGCCCCACCGGCCGTCACGGTGACCGTCACCGACCGGCCGAGCTCACCCAGGTCGTCGATGGCGCGCGGAATCAGTTCGACGACGCTGATCGGCTGGCGGTGGATGGCCATCCCGCCGGCCTGCAGCCGGCTCATGTCCAGCAGGTTCTCCACCAGCCGGGTCAGCCGGTCCAACGACTCCTCCGCGGTGGCCAGCAGCTCCGCCCGGTCGCCGGCCGAGAAGGTGACGTCGGGGCTGCGCAGGCTGGTGACCGCGGCCTTGGCCGCCGCCAGCGGGGTGCGGAAGTCGTGGCTGACCGCGGTCAGCAACGCCGTCCGGAGCCGGTCCAGCTCGGCCAGCTGGGTCAGCTCGGCGGCCTGAGCGGCCAGCCGCTCCTGGCGCAGGGCCACGGCGGCCTCGGCGGCGAACGCGGCCAGCACCCGCCGGTCGCCGGCCGCCAGCACCGGCCCGCGCAGGGCCAGCGTCAGGTGGTCGTCGACGGGCACGTCCGCGGCCCCTTCGGCCGGCACCGCACAGGGCGGTTCCCCGGCCACCCCGACCACCCGCCAGGCCGCGGCCTCGTGCCGCAGACCGGGCCCGGCGGTGCTGCCCGGCACCCGCTCCAGCAGCGTGACGCTGTCCTGCCCGAACGTCTCCCGCACCCGGTCCAGCAGGGCCGGCAGTGGGCGTTCCCCGCGCAGCACGCTCCCGGCCAGCGTCGACAGGGTCGCGGCCTCGGCCTGCGCCCGGGTCGCCTGGGCCGTGCGCCGGGCCGCGAGGTCCACCACCAGGCTGACCGCGACCGCGACCAGCACGAAAGCCAGCAGAGCGAGAAGGTTCTCGCCCTGCGCGATGGTCAGCTCGTGGATCGGCGCGACGAAGAAGTAGTTGAGCAGCAGGAAGCCGAGGACGGCGGCCAGCACGGCCGGCAGCAGACCCCCGACCAGGGCCACCGCGACCACCCCGAGCAGCAGCGCCAGGATGTCGCTGGGCAGGCTGAGCTGCCCGCGCAGCAGGGTCAGCCCGAGCGTCAGCACGGGCATGCCGACCAGGGCCAGGCCCAGGCCGACGAGCTGCCGGCGGCGGGTCAGCGCGCCCGGCCCGGTGAAGCGGGCCCGGCGGGAGCCGGCCGGCGCCTGCTCGTGCGTCACCAGGTGGACGTCGATGGCCCCCGAGCCGGCGATCGTCGTCACCCCCACCCCGCGGGTGAACAGCTGGGCGAACCGTCCGCGGCTGCTGGCCCCGAGGACGAGCTGCGTCGCGTTCACGCCCCGGGCGAAATCCAGCAGCGCCGTAGAGATGTCGCTCCCGATCACCTGGTGGAAGGTGCCGCCCAGGCTCTCGGTGATGGTGCGCTGGCGGCCCAGGTGCTCCGGCCCGGGCCCGGTGAGCCCGTCCGCCCTGGCGATGTGCACGGCGACCAGGTCGGTGCCCTTGGTCCGGTCGGCGATGCGGGCCGCCCGCCGGATCAGCGTGTCCCCCTCCGGCCCGCCGGACAGCGCGACGACGACGCGCTCCCGGGCCTCCCAGGTGTCGGTGATGTGGTGGTCGGAGCGGTACCGGTCGAGCTGGTCGTCGACCTTGTCGGCCAGCCAGAGCAGGCCGAGCTCGCGCAGGGCGGTCAGGTTCCCCACCCGGAAGTAGTTGCTCAGGGCCGCGTCGACCTTGTGCGGGGCGTAGATGTTGCCGTGCGCCATCCGCCGGCGCAGCGCCTCCGGCGTCATGTCGACCAGCTCGATCTGGTCCGCCCGGCGGACGATCTCGTCGGGCACGGTCTCCCGCTGCGGCACCCCGGTGATCTCGGCGACCACGTCGTTGAGCGATTCCAGGTGCTGGATGTTCACCGTGGTGATCACGGTGATGCCCGCGGCCAGCAGCTCCTCGACGTCCTGCCAGCGCTTGGCGTTCCGGCACCCCGGCTCTTTGGTGTGCGCCAGCTCGTCGACCAGGGCGACCTGGGGGCGCCGGGCCAGCACGCCGTCCAGGTCCATCTCGGCGAACTCGGTCCCCCGGTAGCGGATCCGGGCCCGGGGAAGCTGCTCCAGCCCGTCCAGCAGCGCCTCGGTCAGCGGCCGCCCGTGGTCCTCGACGAACGCGGCCACCACGTCGGTGCCCCGCTCCCGGCGCCGGTGCCCCTCTTCCAGCATCTTGTATGTCTTGCCGACCCCGGGGGCGGCACCCAGGTACACGCGCAACCGGCCTCGCACCACCGG
>NZ_JBMDXT010000528.1:0-4813 GCF_048594475.1 Nakamurella sp.
ACGGCCGGCGCCATCAACGTCGGTCGCGGGGCCGGCGGCCGCGACCCGGCCAGGTCCCGGCCGCCGCCGGCCCGCAGCTCGGCCGCCGCCCGGGCCCGCAGGGCCCCGTTGGCGAACCGGGCGGCCGGATCCTTGGCCAGCATCGTCATGACCAGCCGGGCGACCGCCGGCGGCACGTCGTCGGGCAGCGGCGGCGGCGCCTCGCGGACGTGGGCCAAGGCGATCGCGACGGTGTTGTCGCTGTGGAACGGCAGCCGCCCGGCCAGGCACTCGTACGCCACGACGCCCAGCGAGTAGATGTCCGACGCCGGCGAGGCCTCCCGGCCGGCCGCCTGCTCGGGGGAGATGTACTGCGCCGTGCCCATCACCATCCCGGACCGGGTGACCGGCGCCTCGTGGGCGACCTTGGCGATGCCGAAGTCGGTGATCTTGACCTGCCCGCCGGGGGTGATGAGCAGGTTGCCCGGCTTGATGTCGCGGTGGACCAGCGCGCGGGCGTGCGCCTGCTGCAGCGCGTTGCCGGTCTGCTCGAGCACGTCGAGGGTGCGCCCGACGGACAGCCGGCCCAGCCGGTTGAGCACGCTGGACAGGGACTCGCCGGAGATCAGTTCCATGACCAGGTACGCGGTGCCGGCCAGGTAGTGGTCGGTGCCGGAGATCTCCCCGTAGTCGTAGACCGCGCAGATGCCCGGGTGGTTGAGCGACGCGGTGATCCGGGCCTCCGTCCGGAACCGCCCCAGGAACTCCGGATCGCCGGTCAGCTCCGGCCGCAGGATCTTGATCGCGACGACCCGGGCCAGCCGGGTGTCGTCGGCGGCCCAGACCTCGCCCATCCCGCCGACGGCGATCCGGTGGGTGAGCCGGTACCGCTGGGACAGCGTCACACCTGGTGCGGTCACGTCATCACCCCCGTCGGGGCGCTCGCAGGCTCCGCGCCCCTCGTGGGGGCGATGCCGCTGGGCCGATGGTTCGTTCGGCAAGCCTCACTCACGGCCATCACCCCGTCCATCACCCCGTCCATCACGAACCGGCCAGGGCGGCGGCGATGGTGGCCCGGCCGACCGGGCCGGCGACCTTGGCGCCGGTCGCGTCGGTGCCCAGGTCGCCGCCGTTCTCGACCAGGACGGCCACCGCGACCTTCGGGTTCTGGGCCGGCGCGAAGGCGACGTACCAGGCGTGCGGCGGGGTGTTCTTCGGGTCGGTGCCGTGCTCGGCGGTGCCGGTCTTGGAGGCGATCTCCAGGTCGGCGATGCTGCCGGCGCCCGGGGTGTTCTTCTCCGACTCGATCATCATGTCCCGCAGCTGGTCGGCCACCGGGATCGGGATCGCCTGGCCCAGCGATTGCGGCTGGGTCTGCGAGATGACGGTCAGGTCGGGCTTGGTGGTCTGGGCGATCATGTGCGGCGCCATCCGGTCGCCCCGGTTGGCGATGGTGGCGGTGATCCACGCCATCTCGAACGGGGTGACGGCCACGTCCCGCTGGCCGATGCCGGTCTGGGCCAGCGCCGCGGTGTCGGGGATGTCCCCGAGCCGGGAGCCGACGACGTCCAGGCCGGCGTCGGTGCCCTCGCCGTCCACCCCGAGGGCCTCGGCCTGCTTGCGCACGACGGGGGCGCCGAGCTGCATCGCGACCTCGGCGAACGCGGTGTTGCACGAGTGCGCCAGGGCCTGCGTCAGGCTGACGTCGGCCCCCCCGCCGTCGGCACAGGTCTCGCCGCCGAAGTTGGACAGGGTCGCGCCGCCGGTGCCCGGCAGCGTGATCGTCGGCTCACCGGTGACCGGGGTGTCCGGGGTGAAGCCGTTCTGCAGCGCGGCCGCGGCGATGACCAGCTTGAACGTCGACCCGGGCGGGTAGACGGCGGCGATCGCCCGGTTCAGCAGCGGGCTCGGGTCGGCGTTGACCAGGTCGTTGTAGGCCTGCCGCTGGGTCGCGTCCGAGTGGCTGGCCAGCGGGTTCGGGTCGTAGGACGGGGTCGAGACCATCGCCAGGATGTTGCCGGTGGCCGGTTCGATGGCCACCACGGCGCCGACGTAGCCCTTGTCGCTCATCGCCGAGTACGCGGCCTTCTGCACGGCCGGCTCGAGGGTCAGCTGGACGTTCCCGCCGCGCGGGTCCCGTCCGGTGATCAGGTCCGAGAGCTGGCCGGCGATCAGTTCCGGGGCCTCCCCGGACAGGATCTCGTTCTGGTTGCGCTCGATGCCGGTCGGCCCGTAGCGCATCGAGTAGTAGCCCACCGGGTGCGCGTAGGCCGCCCCCTCGGGGTACACGCGCTGGTAGGAGTACTGGTCGTCGACCGGGTCGGACCGGGCCAGCACCACCCCGCCGGCCGCGGTGATCTGCCCCCGCTGGCGGCTGTACTCGGCCACCAGGGTGCGCTTGTTGTTGGGGTCGGCCCGGTAGTCGTCGGCCTTGATGACCTGGGTGTACGCGACATTGCCCAGCAGCATCACGACCATCACGATGATGGCGTAGCCGACCCGGCGCAAAGGGCGTTTCATCCGCGCCCACCGCGGGCCGGGGGCGCCACCGCCGGGACCATCTGGGTGTTCGCCTGATCCAGCGGCACGGCCGGCGCCGGCGGTGCGACGACCGGGTCGGACGGCCGCCGGGAGGAATCCGAGATGCGGACGAGCAGGGCGAGGATCACGTAGTTGGAGAGCAGCGACGAGCCGCCGTAGGACAGGAACGGGGTGGTGATACCCGTCAGGGGGATCAGCCGGGTGACGCCGCCGACCACGATGAACATCTGCAGGGCCAGGGAGAAGGCCAGCCCGCCGGCCAGCAGGGTGCCGAAGCCGTCCTTGGCGGCCAGCCCGGTGCGGACGCCGCGCGCGGTCAGGATCAGGTAGAGGAGAAGGATCGCGGTCACGCCGACCAGGCCCAGCTCCTCGCCGAGGGCGGCCATGATGAAGTCGGTCGAGGCGAACGGGACGATGTCCGGGCGGCCCGCCCCCAGGCCGGTGCCGAAGATCCCGCCGGTGCCGAGCCCGAACAGCGACTGGACCAGCTGGTAGCCGTTGCCGAGCGGGTCGCCGAACGGATCGAGCCAGATGTCGACGCGGACCCGGACATGGGCGAACATCCGGTACGCCAGGTAGGCGCCGGCGGAGAAGCCCAGGACGCCGATGATCAGCCAGGACACCCGGCCGGTGGCGACGTAGATCATGGCCAGGAACGTGCCGAAGATCAGCAGCGCGCTGCCCAGGTCCTTGCCGATGACCATGATGCCCAGCACCAGCAGCAGCGCCACCAGCAGCGGACCGAGGTCACGGCCGCGGGGCAGCACCAGGCCGAAGACCTTCTTGCCCGCGGTGGACAGCACGGTCCGCTTGGACACCAGGAAGGCCGCGGCGAAGATGATCAGCGCGATCTTGGCGAACTCGGCGGGCTGGATGGAGAACAGCCCGGGCACCTTGATCCAGATCTTGGCCCCGTTCACCTCGGACAGGCTGGCCGGCAGCACCGCGGGGATGGCCAGGAACACCACCCCGACTAGAGCCAGGGTGTAGGCGTAGGACTGCAGCACCGTGTGGTCGCGGACGACCAGCAGCACGATGAGGAAGCAGACCAGCGCCACGCCCGTCCAGACCAGCTGCAACGAGGCCTGCGGGGTGGGCACCTCCTCGCCGCGGTTGACCGCGCTGATCTCCCGGGCCAGGTCCAGCCGGTAGATCATGACCAGGCCGATGCCGTTGAGCAGGGCGACGATCGGCAGCAGGACCGGGTCGGCAAACGGGGCGTACCGGCGGATGAGCAGGTGCGCGACGGCCAGCGCGAGCAGGTAACCGCCGCCGTAATAGGCCAGCTCCCAGCTCAGCGTCCGGTTCTGGTTCAGCTCGACGATGACCAGGGCGGAGGTGACCACCACCGCGGCGAAGACGAGCAGCCAGAACTCGGCCGTCCGCCCGGTCCGGACCGGCGCCCCGGCAGTGCCCTGGTCCCGCCGGCTCACTTGACCACCCGGCAGGTCACACCGGGCTCAGGGGCGCGCGTGGACAGCGGGGTCCCCGAGCTGGTCGGTTCGGTCAGCCGGGATGCGGTGGACAGCAGCGCGCCGGTGTCGGCCGGGTTCGTGCCGGAGGCCGCGGGGATCGTCGGGACCGTGCTCGGTTCGGTGCTCGCGCCCGGGATGCCGGACCCGCTCTGGCCGGGGGCCGGCAGGCCGGGCGCGGTCACTGCGCCGCTCGAGAGCCCGGTGGTCCCGGTGCGGGCCGTGCCGGCGGGCGTGGACGGGACCGTGGAGGCGTCCGGGGTCAGGGTCGAGCCGGTGGTCGGGCCGGGGGTCGGACTGGTGCACGGCGGCAGCATCCGGCCGGCCAGCCGGGCGATCACGGCCCGGGCGTCGTCCAGGCTGCCGGCCTGGATCCCGGCCAGCACCTGGTCCCGGGCCGCCGGCACCAGGTCCTCGACCATCAGCGGGCTGCACTCGTCCAGCCCGGGCTGGCACGATCCCTCCTGCACGCTGGACAGCTGCAGGCCGAGGACGGAGCCGTCGACGCCGCGGAAGACGACGACCTGGCCGTCGCTGGCGCCGACGAAGTACTGGCTGCGCACCCACAGCGTCGATCCGACGAGCCCGATCAGGCCGAGGGCGACGACGGCGGTGACGACGATGACGGTGGTCCGGCGGCGCCGCCGGCGCGCGGGGGGCCCGTCCGGGCCGTCGTCGGCCGACGTGGTGGCGATGGGCGCGGTGACGTCGTCCGGCGGCATGAACTCGGGCGGGGCGGCGGCTTCCTCCGGGATGGCCGGCAGCGGGATCCGCGGCATCTCGGCGGTCATCCGGATCGACGACAGCTGGCCGATCGGTCC
>NZ_JBMDXT010000529.1:0-18857 GCF_048594475.1 Nakamurella sp.
TCGTCCGGCCCGGCGCCGGTACCGACCAGGGCCTGCCGGGCCTCGGCGAGATTCGGGGTGACGAGCGTCGTTCCGGCCACCGGGGGCGCGCCCCGCGGGTGCGGGTCCCAGACCACGGGCACCCGGGCGGCCGCCGCCGCCAGCAGCGAGCGGAGTTCCGGGTCGGCCGTCACACCGGCGCCGTAGTCGGAGACCAGGACCGCGTCGGCGGCGTCGAGGGCGGCGCGGACGGCGGCCAGCGGGACGCCGGTCGGGCGGGCCGGGCCGCCCTCGTCCAGCCGCACCAGGGACTGGCCGGCGCTGCGCACCCGGCTCTTGCTCCGGGTGGGCCCGGCCTGGGTGCAGGCCACGACGGTCGTCCGGCCGGCCAGCAGCTGGATCAGCCGGCGGCCGGCCGGGTCGTCGCCGATCGCCGTCACCAGGGTGACCGCGGCGCCGGACCCGGCCAGCATCAGGGCGGCCAGGCCGGCCCCGCCGGGGGACTCGACCGTGGCGGTGACGTCGATGACCGGGACCGGGGCGTCCGGACAGAGCCGGTCGCTGGTGCCCTCGACCGTGCGGTCCAGGATCACGTCCCCCACGACCACCACCGTGACGGGCGCGGGGCCGCTCATCCGGTCAGCTCCTCGAGGTCCCCACCGGGTCGGCGGACCGGGCGGCGCGGCGCGACCTGGGCCGGGACCGGCGTCGCCGCCGCGAGATGGGCGTCCACCGCCGCGCACAGCGCGTGCACCAGCACCAGATGCACCGCCTGCACGACCGCCGTGGCCGGCGCGTCGACGGCCACCGCCTCGTCGCAACCGGTGGCCAGCGGGTTGGGGGCCGGCCCGGTCAGGGCCCAGGTCCGGATGCCCAGCCCGGTCGCCCGTTCGGCCGCCCGCAGCACGTTGGGGCTGCGTCCCGATGTGGACAGCAGCAGCACCACGTCCCCCGGCCGGCCGTGCGCGGCGACCTGGCGGGCGAACATCTCGTCCGCCCCGTAGTCGTTGACGATGGCGGTGAGGCTGGAGGTCTCGGCCGACAGGCAGATCGCCGACAGCGGCCGGCGCTCGTCCAGGAACCGGCCGACCAGTTCGGCGGTCAGGTGTTGGGCCTCGGCCGCGCTGCCGCCGTTCCCGGCGACCAGCAGCCGGCCACCGTCGACGAGGCGGCGGGCCAGCGTGCGACCCCACCGGTCGACGGTGGCCGCGTCCGCCCGGATCCCGGCCAGCGCGCGGGTCACCTGCTGCTCGTGGTCGAGCAGCCAGGTCCGGGTCGCCGTCATACCGTCACCGCCGGATCCCGGCGGCGGCTCGGCCGCACCACGACGGTCCGGTAGGCCGCGAGGGTGGCCCGGCCGACCGTCGGCCAGCCGTAGCGCTCCTCGGCCCGGGGCCGGGCCGCCCGGCCCAGGGGGGCGCGGCGGGCCGGGTCGCCCCGCTGGCGCAGCTGGGCGGCGGCCAGCGACTCCGGATCCCGGGGCGGGACCAGCAGCCCGGTCATGCCGTCCTCGACCGTGTCCAGCAGCCCCCCGACGGCACTGCCCACGACCGGGCGGCCGCAGCCGGCGGCCTCCAGCGGCACGATGCCGAACGGCTCGTACCAGGGGGTGCAGACGACGACGTCGGCCGCGCGGACCTGTCCGGGCACCGCCCGGTGGTCGAGACCGCCGATGAACCGGACCCGGTCGCCGACGGCCAGCTCGGTCGCGAGCGCCGCGAGGCGCACCGCCTCCGGATCGGTGGGCAATCCGTCGGCCGGCGGGCCGCCGGCGACGACCAGGTGCGCGTCGGGCACCAGGGCCAACGCCCGCAGCACCGTGTCCACCCCCTTGCGCTCGACCAGGCGGCCCAGGCACAGCAGGCGGAACGGCCCGGTGCCCGGCCGCGGGGCGCTCGGCGCCCCGGGCCGGAACAGGTCCAGGTCGACGCCGCACGGCACGACGGTGACGGTGACCGGGTCGACGCCCATTCCGGTCAGCTCCCGCACCTCGTCCGTGCAGGTGGCGATGATCAGGTCGGCCCGCCGGCCGATGAACTGCTCGAACTGCACGCGGCCCGACGGGCTGGTGTCCTTCTCGCCCTGGTGCCGCCGCTTGGTCACACCCAGGGCGTGATAGGTCTGGGCAACCGGGACCCCCAGCGCCCCGCCGGCCCGCAGCGCGGCCAGGCCGGACATCCAGAAGTGCGCGTGCACGACGTCCGGCGGGCCGGTGCGGCGCCAGTGGTCGGCCATCCAGTCGCCGAAACGGCCCATGAACGGCAGCATCTCGTCCTTGGGGATGGGTTCGGGCGGGCCCGCCGGTACCTGCACCACCTGGACCCCGCCGGGCATGGTGACCACCTCGGGGACGGTGGTCCCGTCCCGGCGGGTGTAGACGGTCACCGCGTGGCCGTCCGCGGCGAGCGTCCGCGCGAGCGCCGCGACATGGACGTTCTGGCCGCCCGCATCCACGCCGCCGAGCGTGGCGAGCGGGCTGGCGTGTTCGGACACCATGGCGATTCTCATCGGGCCACCTCCTTGAGCAGGGTTTGCCAATCGGTCAGGAACCGGTCGATGCCGAAGCGCCGCACCGCATATCGGCGGGCATTCGCGCCGTAGCCGGCGGCCTCGGCGGGATCGGCCAGCCAGCGCCGGCCGGCGTCCAGGAGCACGCGCGGGTCGGCACTGACCACGCCGGCGTCGGCCGGCACCGCGTCGTGGGTGGCCGCGGCGTCGACGGCCAGCACCGGCAGGCCGAGCATCATCGCTTCGATGAGCGCCAGACCCAGGCTGGTCCACCGGTACGGGTGCAGGTAGGCCCGGGCGCTGCCCAGGGCCAGGTGCAGCAAAGACTGCGGCACGTCCTCGTGGCGCTCGACCGGGCCGCCGGGCGGTCCCGGCAGGCCGGCCAGCCCCATGCCGAAGACCTCGACCGGCAGTTCGGCGGCGAGCCGCAGCAGCACGTCGGTGCCGGCGACCCGACGGCGGCGTACTGGTTCGTTGACCACCGCGGCGAGCCGCGGCAGCGTGCCCAGGTAGCGGTGACCCGGATCGGGCACCCCGTGCTCGACGACCGTGGTCGGGGCCCGGCCGCAATCCCACATCAGCGCGTTGAACGCGGTGACGTGCGCGATCGGGATGTCGCTGCGCCCGGCCAGCGGGTGCGTGGTGGCGGCGGCGGGTCCGCCGGGCGTGTTGTGCTCGACGTAGACGGCGGGCAGGTCGCGGCCGGCCCGGCGGCCGGTCCAGGCGCGCAGCAGGGCGCCGTCCTGCGGTCGCTGCAGGACGACGACATCCACGCCGGAGCCGTCGATCTCGGCCGGCGTCACCTCCCGGACGGTCGCCGGCCAGGCGAATGTGCGAGCGCGGCCCCGGCCGTCGGGTCCGCGGTCGGGCAGCACGGGCACCAGGTACTCGTCGGGGCCCTGGACGAAGGAGGTGAGCCACGAGCCGTGCACGTGCCAGACGAGGATTCTCATGCCGGCACCGCCGCGGCCCCCCGGGCGGTCCCCGCCCGCGGCCCGGCCGGCGCCAGGGCCGCGACCGCGTCGGCGACCTGGTCCGGGGTTACTCCACCCAGGCACGGGTGGCCGGGCACCGGGCACAGGCGGGCCCGGGTGTCGCGGCAGGGCGCCTCCTGGTCGCCCAGCAGGATCGACGGCACGCCGTACGGTGCCCAGCGCTCGGCCGGCACGACCGGGGCGAACAGCGAGACGACGGGGGTGCCGACGGCGGCGGCGAGATGCGCCGGACCGGTGTTGGCGGCCACCACACAGCGGGCGCCGGCCAGCACCGCGGCCAGCTCGGGCAGGGTGGTCCGCCCGCGCAGATCGATGACGCCGGCGCCGATGTCCGGCTCGGCGGCGCGGTCCGCCGCCGTCCCGGTCACCACCACCGGCCACCCCCGCCGGACGAGCCCGCCGGCGATCCGGCGGGCGTGATCGGGGCGCAGCGACCGGGCCGGTACGGACGCTGCCGGGTGCACCACGACGGCATCGCCGGCCGGGGCCAGATGATCGGCCGGCGGCAGGGGCCGGTGGACCCGCAACCGCCCGTCGTCGCCGGCCGGGAGGACGCCCCCGGCGGCCACGGCCAGGTCGAGGGCCGCGGTCACCTCATGGCCGGGCGGCCGGACGTGCCGCAGGTCCACCAGCGACCCCGGGTAGTCGACGCTGGTGGCGGCGATCCACTCGACACCCGCCCAGCGGGCCAGCAGGGCCATCGGCAGCGGGCTCTGGTGGAACGAGGTGAACACGACGGCCCGGCGGTACCGCCGGGCGGCCAGCTCGGCGATCAGGCGGGCCATGGTCGGGGCCGACAGCGGGGGTGGTCGGAAACCCGTCCAGGGGGCGTCGAACACCAGCACCTCGCGGACGCCGGGCAGCAGGCCGGCGGCGGACCGGCCGGCGGGGGAGACGAGCAGGTCGACCGGGTCACCGGTACCGGCCAGGGCCCGGACGGCCGGTCCGGTCAGCAGGACGTCGCCGTCACTGTCCAGCCGGACGGCCAGCACCGGACCGGAGGGGGGTCGGGCGGTCATCGCGGGCCCCCGGCCGGCCCGGCCGACAGCTGCTGCAGGATCAGTTGCGTCGCCTCCGGGAGGGTCCCGGCGATGGCGGGCGCGGTGGCGATCTCCGCCGCCCGGGTCACCGGGGTCGGCACGAGCACGGGACGGGCGCCGGCCGCGATCGCCGCACCGACGTCCGCGCCGATGTCACCGACCACCGCGCACTGGTACGGCGGCACCCCCAGCCGGCGGGCGGCGTCGAGCACCAGACCGGGCTCCGGCTTGCGGCACCGGCAACCGTCCTCCGGGGCATGCGGGCAGACCTGCCAGGCATCGAAGGGTCCGAGGACGTCCTCCACCCGCCGGTTCACCGCGGTGACCTGGCGGGGGGTGAGCAGCCCGCGCGCGATCCCGGACTGGTTGGACACCACCGCCACGCGCAGCCCGGCCGCCCGTAGCCGGGCGAGCGCCCCCGCCGCCCCCGCGGTGGGCACCACCCGGGCCGGGTCGCCGGTGGAGGGGACGTCGTGCACCAGGGTGCCGTCCCGGTCGAACAGCACCGCCCGCACCGGACCGGGCCACGGGCCGGCGGTGCGGTGCCGCAGCGTGCCGCGGATCCGGTGCCAGACGGCCTGCGGCGGGATCAGCGCGCTGGTCATCAACATCCGGCCCCATTCGCGCCGGCCGTCCCGGCTCGCCGGGGACGGCCCGGGCGCGACCCGCCGGCGGGCGAAATCGGCGGTCAGCAGCGCCGCGCCGGCGAGCGGCCAACGGGCCGCCCCGCGCCGGCCGGTGACCAGCAGGCCGAGTCCGGCGGCCGTCGCCGCCACGGTGATCGCGTGCACCGGCAACCGGCCCCGGCCGGCCTCGGCCCGCCGCCGCCAGGAGCGGCCGTGGCGGCGTCGCATCAGCGCGTCGTCGGCGGTCCCGGCCTGGGCGCGCAGGCTCACCCAGGGTCCGGCCGGTCGCACCGGATGCACGGTGGTGCGCCGGCCGCGCACCAGCCGCCAGCCGGCCTCGCGCACCCGCAACGCCAGATCCGCGTCCTCCCGGTAGGCCCGGGGGAAGCGCTCGTCGAAGCCGCCGACCGCGGCCAGAGCCGCTCGCCGGTAGGCCATGTCGGCGGTGATCCAGCGCGCGTCGGCCAGTCCCGCGGTGCTCCGCTCCCAGTCGGTCGGCCGCCGGTCGGCCGGCAGCGGCACCTCGATCCGGGCCTGGATCCCGCCGTCCACCGGCCCGGCCGCCCAGAGGTCGGCGGCCAGCAACCGGCTCCAGCCGTCGGGCAGCAGCACGTCGTCGTCGAGGAACACCACCCACGGCTCGGACACCGACCGCCAGCCGACGTTGCGTGCGGCCGCCGGGCCGCGCCCGTGCGCGCGCAGCACCGTGAGCGTGGGCCGGTCCGGCCCGGCCGGGATGGCGGGCCGCAGCGGGGGCGAGGGATCCGGCCGGTCGTCGACCAGCACGATCCGGCGCGGGCGCGGGTGGTCGGCGCAGGCGTGCTGCCCGGTCAGCGACGTCAGCAGCCGCTGCAGCGACGGCCGACCCACCGTCGGCACGACGACCGCATAGGCGGCGCCGTCCGGCTCGCGGTCCGGTCCGGTGGTCATGCCGATGCCCCGAACAGCCCGGCCCGGCGGACCAGGTGCGGGCCGAGCACCAGGGCGTCCACCGGGGTGGAGCCGAACAGCTCGAGGGCGTCCCGCGGGTCGTTGACCATCGGCCGCCCGGCCGTGTTCAGGCTGGTGTTGACCAGGACCGGGAGGCCGGTGCGCGAGCGGAACGCCTCGATGGTGGCGCCCAGCCGCGGCTGCCGGGCCGGGTCGACGGTCTGGATGCGCGCGGTCCCGTCCACGTGCACGACGGCCGGGATGCGAGCCGCCCACTCCGGGCGGACCCGGTGCACGAAGAGCATGTACGGGCTGGGCATCGGCCCGCCGGTGAAGATCTCGTCCGCGAACCGCTCGAGCACCATCGGGGCGACCGGCCGGAACTGCTCGCGGCCCTTGATGTCGTTGAGCCGCTCCAGGTTCGACGTGACGCCGGGGTGGGCCAGCAGCGAGCGCTGGCCCAGGGCCCGCGGCCCGAACTCGCTGCGCCCGTCGAACCAGGCGATGATGCCGTTCCCGGCGAGGATCTCGGCCACGTCGTCGGCCAGCGTCGCCGGCGTCTCGAACGGCACCCGGGCGGTGCGCAGGTGGGCGGCCAGTTCCTCGTCGTCGAACCCGGGGCCCAGGGCGGCCGACGGCATCCCCGCGACGGAAAGGCCCTCGTCGGCGGTGAGTTGCAGGGCGGCGCCCAGCGCGGTGCCGGCGTCGCCGGCGGCGGGCTGCACCCAGACGTCGTCGAACGGCGTGTCCCGCCAGATCCGCGAGTTCGCCACACAGTTCAGGGCGGTGCCGCCGGCCAGGGTGAGCAGGCGGCCGCCGGTCTGCTCGTGGATCCACCGGGCCAGGTCGACCAGCACCTCCTCCAGCCGGGTCTGGACCGAGCAGGCCAGGTCGGCGTGTGCGCCGCCCCAGGTCCGGCCGTCGTCGACCCGGCGCGGGGCCCACCGGCTCCAGTCCGGCGGCTCGGCCCGGAAGCCGCCGTCGCCGGTCGCCCGGACCAGGGTCCGCAACTCGTCGAGGAAGCGCGGCCGTCCGTACGAGGCCAGGGCCATCACCTTGTACTCGTCGCTGGACCGCAGGAACCCCAGATGCTCGGTCAGCGACTCGTACAGCAGGCCGAGCGAGTGCGGAAGCTCCTGGGAGGCAAGGACCGTCAACCGGCCATCGGTGTAATGCCCGGCCAGATGGGACGCGCGTTCGCCCCGGCCGTCGAGCACCAGGACGCCGGCCGCCCGGTCCCCGCAGGCGAGCGCGGCCGAGGCCGCATGCGCGACGTGGTGGGGCACGAACCGGACGCGCTGCGGGTCGAGCCCGGGCAGCGCGGTGGCCAGGAACTGGGGCGCCTGCTGTGCGTAGGTCACCCGCAGGTGGTCCCACGGGTCGAACAGGCCCATCTCGTCCGCCGGCTTGGCCAGGGCCGGGTCGAACGAATACCCGACGGCGTCCAGATCCTGCGGCCGCAGCCCGGCATGCTGCAGGCACCAGCGCATCGCCTGCTCCGGCAGCTCCCAGGCGGCGAAGGGCACGGGGCGCTTGCCGTGCTTGCGCCGGCTGAAGCGTTCCTCCTCGGCCGCGGCGACCACCGTGCCGTCGATCACCAGCGCGGCGGACGGGTCGTGGAAGAGCGCGTTCACTCCCAATACACGCACGGCTTCGCTCCCTGGAATGGCGACGGGGACCGGCTCTCTCGACGGACCACGCGGGTCCGGGCCGGAATCGTTGACGGCTATGGTTGCCGCCCGTCCGGCCGCCTAAACCTGCCCGGTCGGCGCTGACCTGCACTTCTCGTCGGTGCGGTCCTCGAGCGACGGTGGTGGCCGGTCCGCGGAGCCTTCCCGGCGGGTCGCGGATGTCCGGTCACGAAGAGGTCGGCCCGGCCGGCTCGTGGCTGAACCGGCCGGGTCTGGGGAACGCCGGCGTCCCGGGGTTGCCGGTTCCCTGCCTCTAGATTCCCCGGCGGTTCTCGCCGGGAAACACGCTCGGATCGATCAGCTTTCGCCGAAGGTGCCGGCCATCACCCGGTCGGCCCTGGCCCACACCCGGTGCCGCCCCAGCGCGTCGATCAGCGCCGCCGCGGTGTCCTTGACGGCTGTCCGGCCGGCCGGCCCGCCGAGCAGGATGCCCGGCGCGGTGAGGTCGATGCCGGCGTCGGCCAGCACGTCGCCGCCGTCGCCCCACCCGCCGAGCGGCTTGCAGTGCCGGAACGCCTCCTGCAGCAGCACGGTGAGCTTCACGTCCCGCAACCCGGCCAGCCCGTCGGCGACCAAGATCGCGTCGAACTCGACCGATCGGGTCGTGAGCAGCGTGCGGTCCACCACCAGCCGCGTCGTGCCGTTCCCCAGCTCCCCGCCGGCGGCCGAGATGACCCGCAGCACGGCCCCTTCGGCTCGGAGGGCGGTGCGCAGGGCGCGGACGCCGGCCAGGTCGGCGGCCGGGCCGGCCACGACGCCGACCACCCGACCGGCGATCGGTCCGGGCTCGGTCACGACCTGCGACAGCGCGGGGGAGGGCACGACATCGGCGGCCGGCCGGCCCGCCGGCGCCGGCAGTCCCAGCCCGGCCGCCACGGCCGCGCACAGCTCGCCGTCGATCTCGGCCAGCACACCGAGCATCCGCTCCTTGACCGTCCGGTGGAACACCTTGCCGAGCTCGAAGGTGAAGGCCTCCACGATGTGCACACGTTCGATGCCGGTCATGCTCAGCCAGAACTGACGGGCCTGGCTGAAATGGTCGTCGAACGAGACCGGATTGGCCCGCACCGCCCGGCCGTTGATCGGCCGGGGCGTCTGCACGTAGCCGCCGTCGGCCGCCGACGCGGGCCGCGGCGCATCGTCGTCGAGGCTGTTCGGCAGGTAGGGGGCCAGGCCGGTGTGGATGGCCATCTGATGCATCCCGTCGCGCAGGTTGTCGTTCACCGCCGCGTGCGGGCAGTTGATCGGCAGCTGGGTGAAGTTCGGCCCGCCCAGCCGGGTCAGCTGGGTGTCCAGGTAGGAGAACAGCCGGGCTTGCATCAGCGGGTCGTCGGTCACCTCCACCCCGGGCACCAGATTGCCGGTGTGGAAGGCGACCTGCTCGGTCTCGGCGAAGTAGTTGGTCGGGTTGCGGTTCAGGGTGAGCCGGCCGATCGGCTGGACCGGCGCGAGTTCCTCCGGAACGATTTTCGTGGGGTCGAGCAGGTCGATGCCCTCGAAGGTCTCCTCGTCGGTGTCCGGGAAGACCTGGATGCCCAGCTCGTACTCCAGGAACGCGCCGTTCTCGATGCCGTCGGCCATGTCCCGCCGATGGAAGTCGGGGTCGGTGCCGGCGGCCAGTTGGGCCTCCTCCCAGACCAGGGAATGCACGCCGGCCGCGGGCTTCCAGTGGAACTTGACCAGGCAGGTGTCGCCGCCGGCGTTGACCAGGCGGAAGGTGTGCACGCCGAACCCCTCCATCGTCCGGTAGGAGCGCGGGATACCCCGGTCGGACATCGCCCACATCACGTGGTGGGTGGCCTCGGTGTGCAGGGAGACGAAATCCCAGAAGGTGTCGTGCGCGGTCTGGGCCTGCGGGATCTCCCGGTCGGGATGCGGCTTGCCCGCGTGGATGACGTCGGGGAACTTGATGCCGTCCTGGATGAAGAAGACGGGCATGTTGTTGCCGACCAGGTCCATCACGCCCTCGGCGGTGTAGAACTTGACCGCGAACCCCCGCACATCGCGGACGGTGTCCGCCGACCCCCGGGATCCCAGGACGGTCGAGAACCGGACGAAGACCGGTGTGCTGCGGCCCTTCTCGGCCAGGAAGGGGGCCTTGGTCACCGCGGCCGCGGTGCCGTAGGCCTCGAACTCGCCGTGCGCCGCCGCGCCCCGGGCGTGCACCACCCGCTCCGGGATCCGTTCGTGGTCGAAGTGGGTGATCTTCTCGCGCAGGTGGAAGTCCTCCAGCAGCGAGGGTCCCCGCGGGCCGGCCTTGAGCGAATGATCCGTGTCGGGCAGCCGGATGCCCTGCGCGGTGGTGAGGTAGTCGCCGCTCTGGCTCCGCCGCTCACCGGGGGACAGGGCCGATCGGCGGCTCGAACGGCCGGTGGGGCCCAGGTCTTTCGGTGCGGCCTGGTCCGGTTGACGCTTCGGGGGCATGGGATCTCCTTCGGCTGCTTCGTCGGCGCGATGGCGTCAGCAGTTCCCGACCGGCTCCCCGGCCACACCCCCCGACCCGGCGTCCCGGTCGACCGCGGGGCCGGCGGCGCGGTTGTCCGGGGCGGTCCCTGCGGGCACCGTCATCCGGGCGTGCGCCGACGCCGCGAGGGTCTCGGGCATCAGCCGGGCGGCGACGCTCTGCACCCGGTGACGGACGGACCCGGCCACCACGTGGTCGTCGCCCGCGACCAGCGCATCGACGGCCTGCCGGGCGACGCCCGCCGGGTCGTCCTTGTCCTGGTCGTCCACCGGGGTGTCCTGCATGCCGGCCCGGTCGAAGAAGGTGGTGTCGGTCGGACCGGGCATCAGCGCGGTCACGCTGACGCCGGTGTCCTTGAGCTCGTACCGCAGGGCCTGCGCGAAGGACTGCACGAAGGCCTTGGACGCCGCGTACGTCGCGTAGAACGGCCCGGGCATGGTGGCCGCGACGGAGGAGGTGAACAGGATCCGGCCCGATCCGTGGGCGATCATCGGAGGCAGCAGGAGCTTGGTCAGGTGGACCGCCGACGTGACGTTCACCGCGATCACCTCCAGATCGCCCGCCAAGGACGTCCGCGCGAACGGGCCCGCGTGGCCGACCCCGGCGTTGATGGCCAGGACGTCGATCGGCACCGCGATCTCGTCGACGGCGCGGGCCAGTTCCTCGACCCCGGCGGCCGTGGCCAGGTCGGCCTGCACGGCGCGTGTCCACCGGCCCCCCTGCGCCAGCTCGGCCGACACCCGATGGATGTCGGGGTCCTCGGCGCACAGCACGAGATCAAAGCCCCGGTCGCCGAATTCGGTGGCCAGGAACCGGCCGATGCCGCTGGAGGCACCGGTGACGACGGCAATCGGAGCGAGCGGGGTCGAGGTCATGCCGATGAGTTCCGCCCGGCGCCCGCGGCCAAACCCGCGGCGGTGTCGCCCGCCGGGTTTGATCCCGGGCGAGGTGCGGAACCCGAATCCCCGTGCCGTCCTCACCCGTTCCTGCGGTGCAGCCCGGGCAGATCGCCGGTCCGGGTCAGCACCCCCGCCAGCTCGGCCATCTTCACGTTCTCGTCCTGCGACATCCGGCGCAGGGTGGCGAAGGCCCGGTCGGCCGCGATGCCGTAGCGCTCGACCAGCCGCCCGATGGCCTGGCCGATGACACCCCGGTTGACCATCGCCCGTTCGAGGTTGGCCCGCCGGTCGGCCGCATCCAGCAGGACCGACAGGTGGGCCGCCATCGTGCGCAGATGGTCGATCGCGGCCCCGTCGGGCGCGACCGGCTCCGTGCCGTAGGTGGACAGCACGCCCAGCGAGTGGCCGGCATGCAGGCGGACGGCGGCGGCGGACCGGGCCCCGAGCGCCGCGACCTGCGTCTGCCAGGCCGGCCAGCGCCCGTCGCCGACCAGTGGGGACACCGTCACGAGTCCGGCGGCCAGCGCCTCGCGGGCAGGCCCCTCGCCGATCTCCCACTGGATCGGATCGCAGACCTGCGCGAGCGGGCTGCTGCCGGTCCACGTCCCCCAGACGCCGGACGGAAGGCGGCGGGCCACGGCGGCCGACGACCAGGGGCCACCGGCCAGGGCCAGCTCGAGCAGCAGCCGGGCGCCCGCCTCGGGCGGCTGGCCGGTGGCCGTGCGGACCGCCTCGGCAATGGCCAGGGCCGACAGATCGAGCCGAGCGGAAGGACTCTCGCCGTCGCCGCGGCGGTGGGTTCCGGCGGCGCCGTCCGTCACCGGGCTGGTCACGGTCGCGCCGTCGAGGTTCCCGGCGCCGTCAACAGGCGTCACCGCATCGGTCATGCGGCCGACCGCCGGTTCGTTCCCCCGGGGGCATCCCGCATCGTGTCACCGTCCTCCCGTTCCCGATCCGAGCGTCCGGATCCGGCCGGGACCACCGGCCGGATTCAACAGAACACGCCCCCAGGGGTGGACCGGCACACCCCTAGGGAGGTTTACCGTGAGTGAGATGACCGCACCGACCGCGCCCGTCCGGATCGCCCTGATCGACGACTACGACGTCGTCGTCTACGGGCTGGCCCACATGCTCGCGCCGTTCCGGGACCGGGTCGAGGTCGTCGAGCTGGACATCAAGGAGCCGGTGTCGGTCGACGTCGACATCGCCCTGTACGACACCTTCGCCCAGCCGGAGTCCGATCGCTACGACTTCCGCACGTTGCTGGGCAATCCCCACGCTGGCAAGGTCGTCATCTACACCTGGAGCTTCGACGCGGCCCTGGTGGCCGCCGCGCGGCGGCAGGGGGTGCACGGGTATCTGGCCAAGTCGCTGCCGGCCGGGCATCTGGTGGACGCGCTGGAGGCGGTCCGTGACGGAGAGACGGTGATCAGCGTGCCGCAGAAGCGGGTCAACAGCACGCCCGGTCTGGACTGGCCGGGCCGCGACCAGGGCCTGACCGACCGCGAGTCCGAGATCCTCGCCCTGATCACCCAGGGGCGGAGCAACGCCGAGATCGCCGCGCTGAGCTACCTGAGCCCGAACACGGTGAAGTCCTACATCCGCACCATCTACCGCAAGATCGGGGCGGGCAGCCGCACTCAGGCGGTGCTCTGGGGGGTGAACCACGGGTTCGCACCGTCCGGCCACCGGATCGATACCTGGCAGCCCGCGACGTGACCGGGCATGCGGCGACCGGAGACGCCGGCTCCGGTCACCGCCGGTCGTCGCCGTCCCGGCGCAGTTCCCGGGCCCGCGCGACGTCCTGGGCCTCCTGCCGTTCCCGCTTGTCCACCAGCTTCGTGTCGCGCAGCGGCAGCTGGATGTCCTCTTCGGCCGAGATGCCGGCCTGCAGCTGGCGGCCGCGCTCCATCTCGGCGTCCAGTTCGGCACCGAAAAGCAGGGCCAGGTTGGTGATCCACAGCCACAACAGGAAGATGATCACGCCGGCCAGTGACCCGTAGGTCTTGTCGTAAGTGGCGAAGTGGGCGATATAGAAACCGAACAGCGCCGATGCGATCACCCAGACAACGATGGCGACCAGGGCCCCGAGGCTGAGCCAGCGAAACTTCGGCTGGCGCACGTTCGGCGTCGCGTAGTACAGGATGGCGATGGCCAGGGCGGCCAGCGCCAGCAGGACCGGCCACTTGACGATGCTCCACACGGTGACGGCGGTGTCGCCCAGCCCGATCGCGTCGCCGATCGCCCGGGCCACCGGCCCCGAGACCACCAGCCCGATCGCGACCAGCCCGGCCAGCACCACGGCGCCCAGGGTCACGAGCATCTGCAGCGGACGCAGCTTGTAGAACGGGCGCCCCTCGTCGACCTCGTAGATCCGGTTCATCGCTCGGCCGAACGCGCCGACGTACCCGGACGCCGACCACAGGGCGCCCAGAACGCCGACCACCAGCCCGATCCCGGTCGCGGGGGAGCGGGTCAACGCGTCGATCTGGTCCTGGATGGTGGTGGCGGCGGAGCCCGCACCCACCTCGGTGAGCGCGTCGGTCAGGGCCTGGGTGTTGCCGGCCTGGCCGACCAGGCCGAGCAACGAGACCAGGGCGAGCAACGCCGGGAACAGGGCCAGGACGGCGTAATAGGTCAGGGACGCGGCCAGGTCGGTGCAGTCGTCCGACGAGAACTCCCGGACGGTCTTCCGCACGATGAACCGCCAGGAGCGCTTGGTCAGGTCGGTGGGACTGTCCGGCTTTTCGGCAGCTTCGGGTGGGGGTGCCTGGCTCATGGAGATCGGTCCTCTCGAGTCCTGCTGCCTGCCGGTCGGCGAGTCAGCCGCGGGCGCCCACTGTGGTCCCCGGTTCCGGCCGGTGATAACCCCTTCCCCGGGGCGGTATTCGCGGCGCACGGTTGCGGTCCGGAGTCCGGTCGATCACAGTGGACCGATGGGGGCCGATCGTGGTCCGTCGGACCGGGCCCGGGGGCGCGAACCGACGGCGACCGGACGGCGGGACGCTGTGCTCGCCGACAGGGACGATCCGTGCGCTACGCGGCCGGCGCTCGGGGCGGGGCCGGCGGGGGGCGCCGGGACGATGCGCGGCGAGATCGAGCCGGCATTCGCGGACGGAACGGAGGGTCCGGAATGGGCCGTTGCGACGTCGAAGGCGGCCGTGTTCAAAGCGCTGGCGCATCCGGCCAGGGTTCGGGTGCTGGACAGCCTGGCCGGCGGAGAGCGGTCCGTCGGCCGGCTGGCCGACGAGCTGGGGATGGAGATCTCGCACCTGTCCCACCACCTGGCCGTGCTCCGCCGGATCGGGCTGGTGTCCGGCCGTCGGGAGCGCAGCGTCGTCTTCTACGCACTTCGCCACCCGCAGCTGACCCGCCGGCTGGGCTTACTGGCCGGTGAGGTGGTGCGGGACGGGGCCCGGGGACCACGGGGTGGAGCTGGCTAACGAGGGAGTTCTCCGGTCCGGGTGACCGCCTCGGCGATGTCGGCCAGCTTGCGGTTCAGGTGCTGGCTGCTGGCCACCAGTCGCTGGAAGGCCTCCTCGTCGGTGATCCGGTGGGCGTACATCAGGATTCCGATGGCCGTTCCGATCAGCCGGCTGCTGGCCAGCGCGCGCTGCAGGTTGGCGACCTGCCGGGTGGCTCGCACGTACTGCAGGAGCGTCTGGGCGTGCGTGGCGAACAGGATGCTGACATCCAGATCCTCGTCCTGGAGGGTGGACGGATGCGGACCGTAGAGGTTCAGCGCGGCCCGCGGCGTCGCCGGGCTGATGGTCAGCGACAGCGCCGAGCGGACAGGCGAACCGGCGGCCGTGGCGGCGCTGAAACGGGGCCACCGGCGATCGGTCCGCAGATCGGGAATGCTGTACAGGCCGTCGGTCTCGACCGCGGACACGCACGGGCCCTCGCGCAGCAAGTACTGCACCCGGTCCACGAGCAGGGTGGTCGGCGAGCTGGCTGCGGCGGTGACGAAACCCCGACGCGTGGAGTACTGGGTGACGCCGGCCCAGTCGCACCCTTCGATGACCTCCGGAGCGAGGTCGACCAGGCGCTGCAGCGCCTCCTGGGTGTTTCTGGACTCGGTCAACCGGGCCGAGAGCGCATTGAACTGGTCGGCCAACTGGGCGGCGGCCGCATTCGAAGCGAGAGGGCACTCCGCGTTCCGGCTGTTCTCTCCGGCGGCCGTGCCCGAAAGATCCGAACCGTCCACGAGTGATCGCCTCCTCCGCCTCGACCGTCGTCGCGACTGCGGCGTCCGATTTTACCTTTCGGTTGACGGACTTTTCAAACCATGTCACGGTCCGTCGGCACCGATTTCAGCCGTCGGCCGAATGAGTGGCGCTGTACCGCAGGCACTTCGGTCACAGTCACGATGCGGCACGGTGAGGTTGGCCATTGACCGGCCGGGCGGCCCACCGGTCGAGCGTCGGGCGCGCCCTTCGGCATCGTCGACCGTCCTGATCCCCTTCGGGTCCGGTTGCGGCCGCGCCCGGGCGGGAACTGTGTGCGGCGACCCGGCCGGACGGCCGGCTCCGAGGAGGGCCCGTGGCCGACACCGCGATCTTCGACATCGACGGCACCCTGGTCGACACCAACTACCAGCACGCGCTGGCCTGGTACCGCGCCCTGCGCCGGTTCGACCTGACCGTCCCGCTCTGGCGGATCCATCGCGCCATCGGCATGGGCGGCGACCAGATCGTGACCCATCTCGCCGGCGAGGAGGTCGAACGGCGCATCGGTGACGCCCTGCGCGATGCCTCGGGCCGGGAGTTCGCCCCTTTCGTGGACGAGGTCGCTCCGTTCGCCGGGGCCCATGACCTGCTGGTCGACGTGCGCCGACGCGGATTCCGGACGGTGCTGGCCAGCTCCGGCAAGGAACAGGACATCGAGCACATGTTGGACCTGCTCGACGCGCGCGACCTGGCGGATGCCTGGACCACCTCGGCCGACGTGGAGTCGACCAAACCGGCACCGGACCTGCTGGAAGTGGCGACGGCCAAGGTCGACGGCACGGCGGCGGCCATGGTCGGGGACGCCACCTGGGACTGCATCGCCGCCGGCCGCCTGGGAATCCCGGTGCTGGCCGTGCGGACCGGCGGGTTCTCGGTCGACGAACTGAAAGAGGCGGGCGCCGCGATGGTGTTCTCGTCGCTGGACGAGTTGCGGGACCGGCTGGACGAGACGCCGCTCGCCCAGGCCGGCCCGCCGGGCCGATCAGCCGCCGGCTGATCCGGCGATGCCGCGGATCGCGCGGATGATGTCACCCGACGCTTCGAAGAACTCCGCCTGTCGCTCGTCGCCGATCTGCACCAGGGCCAGGTCGGTGTACCCGGCGCGGACGAACGCGGTCGCGGCCGCGACCACGGCGCCGAGGTCGTCACCGCACGGGATCTGGTCGGCCACGTCCGACTCGCGCACCGTGGCGGCGGCGTCGGCGAAGGCGGCCGTCCCCGGCAGTTCGGCGTTGACCTTCCAGCCGCCCAGGCTCCAGCGGAACAACTCGTGGGCGCGGCTCACCGCCGCGGCCCGGTCGGCTCCCCAGGAGATGGGCAGCTGGCCGACCTTACGGGACGGACCGGAACCCGCCCCGGCCTCGGAGCCGGCGCGGGCCGAGTCCCACCACGAGGCCAACTCCGGATTCGGGTCGATGCCCACCATCACCTCGGCCAGCGGCGCGAACAGCTCGCACGACTGGCGGCCGGACACCGCGATGCCGACGGGCACCCGCCGTTCCGGCAGGTCCCACAGCTTGGCCGAGTCGATGCGGAAGTGCCGGCCCTGGTAGGTGAGGTACCCGCCGTCGAACAGCCGCGCGATGATGGTGGCCGCCTCCACCAGTCGTTCCTGACGCAGGTCGGCGGACGGCCAGCCCGTGCCGACCACGTGCTCGTTGAGGGCTTCACCCGAGCCGAGTCCGAGCGTGAACCGGTTGTCGGACAGGATCTGCAGCGTCGCCGCCTGTTGCGCGACGACGGCCGGGTGATACCGGTACGTCGGTGCGGTGACGTAGGTCATCAGTCCGATCCGCCCCGTCGCTCGGGCGACCGCGCCCAGGGTCACCCAGGCGTTGGGGGAGTGGCCCATCTCGTCGAGCCAGGGAAAGTAGTGGTCGCTGCTCACGGCGAAGTCGAAGCCGGCGTCCTCCGCGGCGACGGCATGGCGGACCAGCTCGCGCGGGCCGCTCTGTTCGGTCATCAACGTATATCCCACGGAAACCATGACCGTGCTATGCCCTGGCCTCCGGCCGCTGAAACACCTTCCCCGTCAGCATGAATCGAGCCGACCGGGACGGTGCGGCGGGTTTGGTCCGCCTGGTTCCGGGGAACGGAAGCGGGTCGAGGAGTGAAGGAGGTCGCAATGTCGAACGAACCGAGCGCCCCGCAGGACGGGACCGGGCCGGGGTCGGGTGACCGGGCGGTCGATGCCGAGCGGTTCACCGCGCGGGGTGAGGCCGCCGAGCGAGCCGCATTCCGCGGCGACGGTGCCTACAGCGGCGGTGAGTTCGCCGGTGGGGCCGATCGCGGCCGGCCCGCCGGCGACGTGGAGCCGGCGGATCCAATGCCATGAGCAAGGACCTGAGCACCAGCAAGAACCGCAAGAAGCTGGACAAGAAGTCCTTCGCGTTGCCGGGCAAGCGCAAGTACCCGATCCCGGACAAGGCTCACGCCCGCAATGCGCTGGCCCGGGTCGCCCAGCACGGCACCGAGGAGGAGCAGCGCACCGTTCGGGCGGCCGTCCACAAGAAGTTCCCGAGCATCGGCCGCAACGGCACGACAGGCCCCACGGCCGGGAGCGGCACGAAGGGCGGGAGCGGCACGAAGGGCGGGAGCGGCAAGAAGGGCGGGAGCGGCAAGAAGGGCGGGAGCGGCAAGAAGGGCAAGAAGGCGACGAAGTCCTGACCCCGGCGCGGCCGGTTACCCTGGCGGCGTGTCGAGCGATTCCGAGCTGCCCGTCCACCAGGTGCGGTGGCTGGGGCGGCCCCGTCCGGACGACCCGGCGGTCCCGACGCTGATGCTCCTGCACGGGTTCGGGTCGAGCGAGAACGACATGATCGCCGTGCTTCCCGCGGTCGGCCTGGTCCTGCCCGGGGTGACCGCGCGGGTCGTGGCCGTCCGAGGCCCGTACCCGGCCGGCGGGCGGCGTGGGCACGCGTGGTTCCCCGGTCCGTTGCTGGAGCAACCACCGCTGGCCGACATCGCCCGAACCGGCGAGCTGATCGCCCGGGTGATCCGCCGGTACGCGACATCGGCACTGCTGCTGGGGTTCTCCCAGGGCATGGCCGCCGCGATCACCACCATGCGGCGACACCCCGACCTGGTCGACGCGCTGGTCGGGCTCAGCGGATATCTCTACGACGACGCGCATCCGGGCGACCATCAGCTCGAGGTGATGGCGACGTCGGGGCACGGCGTGCCGGCGTTCGTCGGCTACGACCCGCAGGACCCGCGAGTGCCGGGAGTGGCGCTGCGGCAGGCGGTCACGTTCCTGCGCGCCCACTCCGCACTCGAGGAGCGGACGTATCCCGGCCTGGGCCACAGCATCTCGATGCCGGAGATCGCCGATGTCGCCCGGTTCCTCCGCCGCCGGCTGGACCGGCGGGCATCCTGAGCGGCCGCCGCGGCGGGCGGGGGGGGGCGCCCGGGCGGGGGGCGGGGCGGGTGGCGGGCGCCGGGCCCGGCCGCGGGGGGGGGTTCCCGGGGCGGGGGGTCCCGGGCCCGCCGGGCGGGG
>NZ_JBMDXT010000053.1:0-3000 GCF_048594475.1 Nakamurella sp.
TCCCGGCCGAACACCCAGCTGACCGCCGGGCTCTGGTCGACCGACAGCAGCAACTGGATCGCGAACGGGTCGTCGCTGCGGTACCGGAACTCGGCGTGGACGGGCGGCAGGGCCGGGTCGGAGATCAGGATCATCTCGGTCACCGTGGCCGTCATGCGGTAGTCCACCGTGTTGAAGTCGGACATCTTCGTTCCCTGCCGTCCGGTGGCCTGTGCTCGGGGGAGTCCCTCGCAGTGGTGTCAGGCCGTTCCTCTGCAGTGGGGACGGCGGACCCCCCGTCTCATCACGCCAACTTCCAGAGTTCACCCGATCGGCGTACCAGAATCTGGGCCCGGCGCGGAATAGGGCCGCCCGTCGATCGGCCGCCCAGGGACCTGCAGTGCTCCCGCCGGGGCCTGGCGACCCTCCCTGCTGGGACCGGCGACCCTCCTCGCCGGGGCCGGTGACCCTGCTCGCCGGGGCCGGCGGCGCCGGTCGCCGGGGTGGTCAGCAGGGCCCGCCGGATCGGGTAAGGTGGCTGCTGCTCGTCACGACGAGATCCCGGGCGATTAGCTCAGCGGGAGAGCGCTTCGTTCACACCGAAGAGGTCACTGGTTCGATCCCAGTATCGCCCACGCAGGTCACAGGCCCTGATTCGAACATTCGGATCGGGGCCTTCGTCGTGATAGGCAGCACAAAGGCATCAGAGGGCATCATCGAGGCCCGCGGGATGCACTCGGCGTCGTCGGCCTGCGTCGCGGGCGACCCGATGCGGAGCCGGCCGTCAGAAACGCCATCACCGACGAAGCGACCTGCTTGACTGGGGGGCACTCGTCTTCTCCCAGACCTGGAGCACTCCAGCATGAAGTACACCGTCTCGATCGAGATCGCCCAGCCGCGGGAGCGGGTGGTCGAACTGCTCGCCGACCCTGCTCAGCTGCCGAAGTGGCTGCGGGGCCTGGTGCTGCACGAGCCGCTGGACGGGGTGCACGGGCAGGTCGGCACCACCTCGAGGGTCGTGCTGAAAATGGGACAGCAGGAGTTCGAAGGCACCGAGACCATCACCCGTCGCGAACCGGCCGACCTGCACGGGATTCCCAGTCACACCGTCGTTCACTACGACCGGGAGCTCGTCGCCAAGGGCATGTGGAGCGCCGCGCGCGAGCGGCTGACCGAAGCTGGGCCGGACACGACCCTGTGGTCGAGCGAGAACGAATATCGGTTCAGCAGCTTGCCGATGCGCGTGATGGGGCAGGTGATGCGCGGGTCCTTCCGGAAGCAGTCGCGTCAGCACATGCTCGACTTCAAGGCGTTCGCCGAGCAGGGGGTGGACGTCCGCGACGCGCCGGGCTGACGAGCTCCCCGGCGGGCTGAGGTTGCCACGCAAGCTCGTCGGTTGTCGCGCCTTCGTCCAGGCCCGAAGGTTCTCGATGTTGGAACCCGTCACCACGTGGGTGGTCAGGACAGCCAGTCGGAGCCGTGCGCACACCACTCGCCGGCAGTATCAGGGTGTGTCGTCGAGGGCCCGCAGGATGCGTTCGGCATCGTCGGTGCGCCTCGTGTACAGGTCCAGCGTCGTCGAGGCCCGCTCGTGCCCCATCACTCGCTGCACCATGTTCGGCGGCACGCCGTCGTCGACCAACCACGTCGCGTACGAATGCCGCAAGTCGTGATAGCGCAGTCCGCCCGTCTGTAGGCGGGCGACCTCGGCAACCGCCGCGCCTTCGCTGTCCATGGCGGCTCGGGCCGGCCGGCCGTCGTCGCCGGTCCACGACGCCACCCAGCGATCGCCATCCCGCGTGACGGCACCGAGCAGGCCGGCCCGGACGAGCGAGGGTCGCCAGACCCGGGCCCGGAAGTTGGTTCGTCGATGGGCGGCCCCGACCTCGTTGCCGAACAGCAGATCCGCTTCGCCGTACCCGTACCGCTCGGTGTGCGTCCGGAGGATCTCGATCAGCCATTCCGGCAGCGGTACCGACCGGCGACCGGCCGCCGATTTGGGGTAGCCCTTGAAACTGGTGTGCCCAGCGACCTCGACGACTGTGCGGATCACCCGCAGCCGGCCGGCGTCCAGGTCGACGGCATCGGCGCAGAGTCCGGCGGCCTCGCCCCAGCGCAGGCCGGCCCCACCCGCGACGGCGACCAGGCCGCGGTACCGGTTGGGCACTGCCGGCAGCAGCTTGCTGCGGAACGTCGACCGCTCGATGACCTGCTCGTCGTGATCCTGCTTGCGACGCTTCGGGACCCGGATGTCCTCGCACGGGTTGTAGGCGATCAGCCGATTCCGCACCGCGGACCGCATCACCCCGCTCATCAGCCGGCGGCACTCACCGACCGTCGCCGGGGACAGCCTCGGGCTCAGACCGGAGATCCAGGTCTGGACGGCCAGGTGGTCGATCTTGCCCAGCGGCCACGCCTCCCATTGCTTGAGCACGTGGTTCCGCATCACCGACGCGTCGCGGGCCGACGTGGTCGCCTCCGTGTTCCAGGACGCCATCCACTGACGGGCGTGGACCCCGAACGGCATCCGGCCGGCGTGCGGCGACACGTAGGTGCGCGCCGCCGTCGACGTCTTCATCTGCGCCAGGAAGATCGACGCCTCCCGCTTGGTCGGGAACGTCTTGGACTCCTGCCGGCCGGCCGGCGAGCGCCAGTACGCTCGCCAGCGACCCGCATCGGTCTTGCGGATGGCCACGTCAGGCCGCCGGCAGGTGGTCCAGCCAGTCGTGCAGCGCCTTGCGCGGGACCAGCCAACGCCGGCCGAGCCGACGCGCCGGAATGACCCCGTCCCGGGCGAGCTGGTAGGCGGTGGCCCGGGAGATCCCCAGCAGCTCGGACACCTGCTCGATGGTGTAGGTCAGTTGCTTGGTGTCGATGATCCTGGCCAGTCGCGGATCGATCATGGTGTTCTTCCTTCCGTTGTGCCGGCGGCCGTTCCGTCGGCGCCGGTGGTTCCTGGCGTTGTCGGCGGCCAGGACGCCGAGCTTCACGAGATGGCGCCGTATTCCCAGTGCCACGGCT
>NZ_JBMDXT010000530.1:0-7095 GCF_048594475.1 Nakamurella sp.
CCGGTTCCCCCGGTTCATCGGCCGGTCGGCGGACATCGGCGACGTCCCGGCCCCGGCAGTCTCGGAGGTGTCACCCCCACCCCCGCCCCGAGGAGCCCGGACATGTCCAGCCCGACCGTGCCGACCACCCCCACCACACCGGCCGTCCCGACCCGGCCGACCGCGCCGGCGAGCCCGACCGTTCCCACCGGCCCGGCCGGATCATCGGGGCTGCGCCGGGTCGCGCCGGATCCCGCGCCGGCCGGCACGCCGGCGCCGTCCCGCCGGCGGACCGGCTGGTTCATCGCCGGCATCGCGCTGCTGGTGATCTCGGCCCTGCAGCTGATCCGGCTGCCCGAGTGGCTCACCTACGACGAGCACGGCCTCGTCGGGCATCTCACCTCGCTCGTCACCACGGTCGCGATCGGCTCGGCACTGATCCTCACCGCCCGCGCGCGGCGGGCCTGACCCGGCGGATCGACCCGGGCGGATCGACGGCCGACGCCCTGCTGTGGCCCGGAGGGGTGGCTGCAGCAGGATGGGGGCATGACGTTCCGCTCCCTGTACGCGCACGGGTTCGCCCGGGTCGCCGCCTGCACCGCCGACGTGTGGATCGCCGATCCGTCGCGCAATGCCGCCGGGATCGCCGACGTCGCCCGGCAGTGCTCCGACCAGGGGGTCGCCGTCGCACTCTTTCCCGAGTTGTCGCTCACCGGGTACGCCATCGACGACCTGCTCGGCCAGCAGGCCCTGCTCGACGCGGTCCAGGCGGCGCTGGGCGAGCTGGCGGCGGCCACCGCCGACCTGCTGCCGGTGATCGTCGTCGGTGCGCCGCTGAGGCAGCGGGACCGCCTGTTCAACACGGCCGTGGTGCTGCACCGAGGGGCGGTGCTGGGGGTGGTGCCCAAGATCCACCTGCCGACCTACCGGGAGTTCTACGAGCGGCGGCAGTTCGCGTCCGGCGACGGGGTCACCGGCCAGACGATCCGGGTCGCCGGGCGGGACGTGCCGTTCGGCACCGACCTGCTGTTCAGCGCCGCCGACGTGCCCGGGCTGACCGTCGGGGTGGAGATCTGCGAGGACATGTTCGTGCCGGTGCCGCCGTCGAGCGGGCTGGCCCTGGCCGGCGCGACGGTGCTGCTCAACCTGTCCGGCAGCCCGATCACCATCGGGCGGGCGGACACCCGCACGGCCCTGTGCCGGGCCCAGTCGATGCGCTGCCTGTCGGCCTACCTGTACGCGGCGGCCGGCCGCGGGGAATCGACGACCGACCTGAGCTGGGACGGGCAGACGTCGGTGTTCGAGAACGGCGCGCTGCTCGCGCAGGGGCCCCGGTTCGCCGAGGATCCCGTGGTGACCGTCGCCGACGTCGACCTCGACCGGCTGCGCCAGGAGCGGGCCCGGCAGGGCACCTTCGACGACAACCGGCGGGTGGTCGGCGGGATCGCGCCGCGCACGGTCGAGTTCACGCTCGACCCGCCGGCGGCCGACCTGGGCCTGCGCCGGGTGGTCGAGCGGTTCCCGTTCGTGCCGGCCGACCCGGACCGGCTGGCCCAGGACTGCTTCGAGGCCTACAACATCCAGGTCGACGGGCTGGTCCAGCGGTTGCGGGCGATCGGCACCCGGACCGTCGTCATCGGGGTGTCCGGCGGGCTCGACTCCACGCACGCGCTGATCGTCGCCGCGCGCGCGATGGACCTGCTGGGCTACCCGCGGACGAACATCCGCGGCTACACCATGCCCGGATTCGCGACCGGCACGTCGACCAAGGCCAATGCCTGGGCGCTGATGCGGTCGTTGGGGATCACGGCCGACGAGCTGGACATCCGGCCGGCCGCGCGGCAGATGCTGGCCGACCTGGACCACCCGTTCGGTCGCGGCGAGGAGGTGTACGACATCACCTTCGAGAACGTCCAGGCCGGCTTGCGCACCGACTACCTGTTCCGGCTGGCCAACCACCACCACGGCATCGTGCTCGGCACCGGCGACCTGTCCGAGCTGGCCCTGGGCTGGAGCACCTACGGGGTGGGCGACCAGATGTCGCACTACAACGTCAACGCCGGCGTGCCGAAAACCTTGATCCAGCACCTGATCCGGTGGGTGGCCGGGCTGGAGGACTTCTCCGACGACGTCGACGAGATCCTGCTGTCGATCCTGGGCACCGAGATCTCGCCCGAGCTGATCCCGGTCAAGGACGGCGAGGTGCCACAGAGCACCGAGAAGTCCGTCGGGCCCTACGAACTGCAGGACTTCAACCTGTTCTACACGCTGCGGTACGGGTTCCCGCCGTCCAAGATCGCCTTCCTGGCCTGGCACGCCTGGCACGACGTGGACGGCGGCCTGTGGCCGATCGGGTTCCCCCCGGAACGGCGGCGCGCCTACGATCTCGCACCGATCCGGCAGTGGCTCACCGTCTTCGTCAAGCGGTACTTCGGGTTCAGCCAGTTCAAGCGGTCGGCCATGCCCAACGGTCCCAAAGTGTCGGCGGGTGGCTCCCTCTCGCCGCGCGGGGACTGGCGGGCGCCGTCCGACGGCAACGCCGCGGTGTGGCTGGCCGAGCTGGAGCGCAACGTCCCCACCGAGTTGAGCTGAGCCGAGCGGAGCGGCGTCAGGCCGCGGGCCGGTCGCCGCGGGCGTCCAGCCAGACCTGGGCGACCCGGGACCGGTAGCCGGTGCCGACGGCCGGGTGGTCCGTGCGGTCGTACAGGTGGGTGAGCACCGGCCGGGCCAGATCGCGGTACCAGCGAGCATGCAGCCCGGCGGCGTCGCCCAGCACGCGCAGGTTCTCGATCATCGCCAGCAGCATGGCGGTGTTGGCATGCAGGCACAGATGGCCGGCGGCGCCGTTGGGTGTCGCGTTCGGCACGACCAGCGCGACGGTGTGGTCGCGCAGCGCGAGGAAGCCGCCCGGATCCTGCAGCGGGGACGACCGGTCGACCGGATCCTTGAACCCGGTGGCCAGGGCCGATGCCAGCACGCCCGGCGCGAGTTCGGCGTGGTGCCGGCCGGAGATCAGCACCGTCGTCGACACCGGCACCGGCCGGCAGGGCCGGCCGGCCGCGTCCCGCTGCCAGGCCGCGGGCAGCGCGGGCAGCGGCAGCCCGTTGCCGACCTGCCCGGCCGCGCCCGTCCACGCGGATCGCAGCACCGCCTGCAGCGTCGAGCCGAGCGGTTCCGGCTGCCGCCAGGAGTCCCCCGCGATCCGCAGTGTGGCCATCGTGGTGACGGCGAAGGGGTGCCAGATCAGCTCGGCGTCGACCTGCACCGGGGCCGCGCCCGCCGCGGGCGCGGCGAAGCCGATGCCGGGGATGGGCATCCGCAGCGGCACGAGCATCCCGACCATCGTGCGGGGCGGCAGGTTGCGGTAATCGGCCCCAAGCTGAAAGCGCCACAGCCGGTTGAAGTATCGCGACCAGGGTAGCGTCAGGCCGGCGGCCTGCCGGCCCTGCTGCGCCGCGACGATCGCGTCCAGATACCCGCGGCCGTCGACGACGGCGGTCGTCGTCGCGTCGTCTCCGACGACCCACCGGTAGGTGGCCAGCACCGACACGGTGAGGCTGTTCAACACCGCCGACCTCCGTTAGTCTGACGTCGATTTCATGTCGTGGGACCGCCGGCGATTGCCGGCGCCCTTCCTGACGTCGGGTGGCCGCCTCACGGGGCGGCCATCTCCGGAAGGTCCGGCGCCAGCATCAGCATCGACTCCGGCGGCCCGCTCCCGGCGAGGGCGGTCGTGGCCACGTCGACGACGCCCGGGCGGCCGGGATCGGCCCAGCGCACGGTGACCGGGTCGCGCTTCCAGACCTCCCAGCGGTGCAGCCGGATCCGGCCGGTGACCGTCCGGAAGTCATTGTCGTCGACCGCCGCGACGAAGGTGTCGCCGTCCGCCGCGGGGATCACGCAGACCATCGGCTGCCCCAGCATCGCCCGGTCGTCACCGTCCTGGAGCACGTACCGGCGCGCGGAGTCGACCGTGACCGGTCGCCGGCGCAGCAGCCGGTCCCGCCGGGCGATCCGCAGCAGCACCGTCGCCGCGGTGTCCCGGGTGCGGAACGTCTTGCGGCCCACCACCCACCACCATCGGACCCACCAGATCACCGCCACCACCACGCCGATGCCGACTCCGGTGACGAACAGCCAGATCGCGTCGGCGGTGCCGACCTCGTCCCGCAGGTTCAGCCGGAGGACGGACAGTGCAAGCAGGTAGACCAGCAGGCCCACCGGCACGATGAACAGCAGCGCCCCCGGGTCCTTGATGTCGACGGCCCCCGGGGCCGGCGGGCCCGGCAGCACCCGCCGCGTGACCTGGTAGGCCAGGAGGGCGACGGCACCGGGCAGCAGGAGCAGACCGGTGATCCCGAACGGGCTGAACAGGTCGAGCCCGAAGACGGTGAGGGTGACCGAGGCCTGCGTCGAGCCGACGACCACCGTCGCCGGCTCACCCGCCACGTCCGCCTCGGCAACGACGGCCACCTGCTGGCTGCCCGGCCGGACCCGGTCACCGGCCTGCAGGTCGGCCGTCGCGGTGATCAGCCCGCCGGGGGCGACCGGACCGAGGGAACGGTCGCCGGACTCGCCGGACTCGCAGCTCCCGCCCGGCGTGGACCGCCAGCACAGGCTCTGGCTGCCGAGCGTCCGCAGCCGGACGTCGGCCAGGTAGCGGGTGGTCGGGTTCGACACCTGCACGGTGACCGTCCCGGTCTGCCCGTCGGACAGATCGGCCGGCACCCCGATCAGGCTGACCCCGAGCGCGGGCAGCAGCGGCGGCACCGTGAGGGTCAGCGTCGTGACGGCGACGAACGGCACCGACCCGGCCGTGCCGGTGACCTGAACGGTCAGGGCGCCGCCGGCGAAGGTGCGGTCGGCCGCGAGGGGCAGCCGGACGCCGACGGACGCACCGGGAGCGACCGAGACGGGACCGGCCGCGGCCGGCTCGGCCACCGTCACACCGATCAGGTCGCCGACGGCCAAGGTGCCGGTCACCGGATCGGGGCCGGGATTGCGCAGGACCAGGACGGCGGTCGCGGTGGCGCCGGGGGCCAGGCTCACCGATTCCGGGCTCAGCTCGATCGTCGGCGGATCGGCCGCCGCCGTGGCCGTCCCGGCGAGGGTGGCCAGTAGCGCCAGCAGCATGACGGCGAGCACCCGGACGATCCGGCCGAGCTCGTCCCGCATGGTCCCTCCCCGCCGGCGGCCCGCCGACCCGACCCGTCCCGCCGACCAGGGCCGGCCCACCAGGTCCGGAGTTCCGATCGTCCCATTCCGGGCCCGATCCCGCCGCTCGAGCGGCCGGTGATTGCCTCCGGCGCTTGCCGGCCGGCGTTGGCCGTCCGGTCAGCCGCGGGCGAGCCCGCAACGGTGAGCGACGACGACGGCCTGCACCCGATCGCGGACGCCGAGCTTGGCCAGGATCCGCGCGACGTGGGTCTTGACGGTCGTCTCGGCCAGGAAGAGCTCCCCGGCGATCTCGGCATTGGAGCGGCCGTCGGCCAGGCAGCGCAGGACGTCCAGCTCGCGCCCGGTCAGCTCGGCCACGCCCGGCGGCGGCGGTTCCTGGTGGCCGACGTAGGAGTCGACGAGGCGGGCCATCACCGTCGGGCCGACCGTCGTCTCCCCGGCCACGCACTGATGCACGGCCCGGATCAGCGCCCGCGGCGGGGTGGTCTTGAGCAGGAACCCGGCGGCGCCGGCGCGCAACGCCTGCACCACGTAGTCGTCCAGGTCGAACATCGTCAGGATCAGCACCCGGACCGCGGGCCGGTCGGCGGTGATCCGTCGGGTCGCGGCAATGCCGTCCCCGCCGGGCATCTCGACGTCCATCAGGACCAGGTCGGGCCGGTGCTCGCGGCAGGCCCGGACCCCGGCCGGCCCGTCGGCGGCCTGCCCGACGACCTCGATCTCCGGGTCGCTGGTCAGCACGGTGACCAGACCGGCCCGCAGCAACTCGTTGTCGTCGACCACGACGACCCGGACCGTCATCCCGGCACCCGGTCGCCGAGGGGTGGGAGGGTGGCCTCCACCAGGTAGCCGCCACCCGTCGCCGGTCCGGCCCGGAGGGTGCCCCCGGCGAACCCGACCCGTTCGGCCAGCCCGATCAGCCCGTATCCGCGGCGGGTCCCGGCCTCACCGGGGCTCACGGCGGCGCCGCCGTCGAGCACGGTGATCCGCACGGGGCCGCCCGGGTCCGGGCCGGCGCCGCCGGGAGCCGTCCCGCCGTCGGGTGTGTCGCGACCGCCGGTCACGGTGATCTCCGCGGCCGCGCCCGCCCCGTGCCGGAGCACGTTGGTCAGCGATTCCTGCAGCACCCGGTAGGCCAGGTCGAGATGCTCGGCCGGGATCCGGTCGAGGCCGGCGACCCGGACCGGGGTGCCGGCCGCCCGGATCCGATCGACCAGCTCGTCCAGGTCCGCCGGCCGGCGGGATCGGGCGCTCCCGGCCGGGGGCAGCCGGTCGAGGTCGGCGAGCGTGGCCGTCGCGGTCGCGCAGATCAGGCGGAGCGCGCGACGGGTCGTGTCGGGGTCCGCGGGCCAGCTGACGTCGGCCGCCGCGGCCTGGACCGCGATGAGCCCGACCGCGTGCGAGACGATGTCGTGGATCTCCCGGGCGAACGCGGCACGCTCGGCCGCCAGCGCGGCGGCGGTGGCCGCGTCGACCTCGTCCTCGTGCCGCCGGGCCCGGTCCCGGGCCGTGGCGGCGCGGTTCCGCGCCCACCGGACGGCCCCACCGCCGGCCAGCGCGACGAGCATGATCAGCACCAGCAGGGCCGCGTTGTCCGGGTCCAGGCGCCAGGCCGAGAGGCCGGCGGCCACCACCAGGAACGCGGCGGCCGCCGCGTCCCGCCCGGTGGAGGTGGGCCGGACCGCGATCGTCCAGAGCACGCCGCCGACGGTCGCCAGGCACCAGAAGCCGCTGCCCACCGGGGCCGCGAAGGCCAGGGCGACCAGGTAGGTCAGGCCGACGGCCAGCGCGGCCGGCCCCGGGGCGGTGCGTCGACCGACGATCGCGGCGGCGGCCAGCCCGGTGAGCGCGACCGAGAGCCACCCGCGGGGCACGCCGTCCAGCATCGGGTAGGCGATCGCCTCGGTGACGGCCAGCGCGGTCACCCCGACGCCGATC
>NZ_JBMDXT010000531.1:0-1795 GCF_048594475.1 Nakamurella sp.
GGTCAGCGCCCCCTGCGCCTGCGTGACGGCGGCGTTCGCGCTGTCGACGCGAGCCTGCGCCGCCGTGACCGGGTCGGTGGACGGAGCCGTGGTCGGGGCGGCGGCGCCGTCGTTGCCACAGGCCGCGACGACCAGCGCGACACCGATGGCCACCGCGACGAGGCCGGGTCGTGCCCGCATCGTCACCGTCCTTGTCTGAAGTCCACCGGGTGGGGTGGGCCGGCACAGGAATTCTCACCGAACGATGCCGGACCGCATCCTCCGATCAGCATGAGACGCCGTGGTGCCGCCCGCGCCCGCCGGTTGAGGACCGGCCGCGGGACCGGACGCGGGCCCGGCCGCCCGTCTCACCCGGGTCGGAGGTTTGCCGGGCGGATCGACCCGGAGCCGGCCGGCTTCTGCCAGGGTGTCTGGCATGCCTGCCCTGGTCACGGCGGTCTTCGGCCTGGTCGTCGTCGGCTACGCCGCGGCCGCGCACCGGCTGGACCGGTGGCACGTCACCGCGCCCATGGTGTTCACGGCGGTCGGCACCGTCATCGGGATCCGGTTCTGGGACGGCACCGACACCGCGATCGTGCACGGGATCGCGGAGATCACGCTGGCCCTGGTCCTGTTCCACGACGCCGCCCAGGTCCGCCCCCGGCAGATCCGGTCCGAGGCGGGGCCGTGCGCCCGGCTGCTGCTGATCGGCCTGCCCCTGACCATCGCGCTCGGCGTCGCCGCGGGAATGCTCCTGCTGCCCGGGACCGACATCTGGCTGGTCCTGCTGCTGGCCGCCGCACTCGCCCCGACCGACGCCGGCCTCGGTGCGCCCACTGTGCTGAACCCGGTGGTGCCGGTGCGGATCCGCCGCATCCTGAACGTGGAGAGCGGCCTGAACGACGGGCTGGCCACGCCGATCGTGCTGTTCGCCATCGCCGCGGCGGCCGGCGCCGGGCACGGTCCGGCCGGGGTCGGCGGCGCGGTCGGGGCCGCCCTGATCGAACTGGCCGGCGGGGTGCTCGCGGGCGTGCTGATCGGCGGCGGATGCGGCCGGCTGCTCGCCTGGGCCGACCGGCAGGCTCGGCTGGCGACCGAGCTGCTGACGGTGGCCACGGTCGCGATCCCCGTCGCCGCGTACTACGGGTCGATCGCCGGGCACGCCAACGGCTTCGTCGCGGCGTTCGTCGCCGGCACCGCGTTCGCCGCCGCCTTCACCCGGCCGACCGCCCGCCGGCCGGTCGTCGCCCCGGACGCGGCCGACGAACCCCTCCGGCTGACCGAGTGGGTCTCGACGGCCCTCGGCTACGCGGTGTGGGCCTTGTTCGGGGTGATCGGGGTGGCCCAGCTGTTCCTCGGTCTGAGCTGGGCCGGGGTGGTGTTCGCGGTGCTCTCGCTGACCGTGCTGCGGATGCTGCCGGTGGCGATCGCGCTGCTGGGCAGCCGGTTCGCCGCCCGCACGACCGTGTTCCTGGGCTGGTTCGGTCCACGGGGGCTGGCCTCGGTGATCTTCGCGCTGATCGCCGTCGAGGAGCTGGCGATGACGCCCGAGCTCCGTACGATCCTCGGCGCGATCACGCTGACCGTGCTGCTCAGCGTCGTCCTGCACGGGATGACCGCGGCGCCCTGGGCGCAGCGGTACGGGGACTGGGCGCTCCGGCGCCGCCCGCCGGAGGAGCTGCGGGCCTCGGCGGCCCCGTCCGGCGGCCGGGCCGCACCGCACGCCCGGCCCCGGGGTGGCGACTGAGCCGGACCCGGCGGCGCCGGGGGGCTCATCCGGACCGGGTGGTCCGGACCGGCCGGCGCGGGCCGCATA
>NZ_JBMDXT010000532.1:0-10129 GCF_048594475.1 Nakamurella sp.
CGGCGCTGTTTACCCGCGCGGCACAGGAGCAGCGGGTGCTACTTCGAGTAGAACTCGACGATCAGCTGCTCGGTGACCTGCGAGTCGATCTGGGCGCGGACCGGCAGCGAGTGGATGATCACCTGCAGCGACTCCGGGACGACCTTCATCCAGGCCGGCGGGGTCCGCTCACCGAAGGTGGCGCGGGCCAGTTCGAACGGGTACGACTCGGCCGACTGCTTGCGCACGGTGATGATGTCGTACTGCTCGACGCGGTAGGACGGGACGTCCACGCGCACGCCGTTGACCTCGAAGTGCCCGTGGGACACCAGCTGCCGGGCGTGCCGACGGGTCCGGGCCAGGCCGGCCCGGTAGATGACGTTGTCCAGGCGCGACTCGAGGATCTGCAGCAGGGTGTCGCCGGTCTTGCCGGACCGCGCGGCGGCCTCGGCGTAGTAGCGGCGGAACTGCTTCTCCAGGACGCCGTAGGTGTACCGGGCCTTCTGCTTCTCCTGCAGCTGGGTCAGGTACTCCTTCTCCTTCGTCCGCGCGCGGCCGTGCTGGCCGGGCGGGAAGGGACGGCGCTCGAACGCCATGTCGCCGCCGACCAGGTCGGTCTTGAGGCGACGGGACTTCTTGGTGATGGGACCGGTATAGCGAGCCATTGTCTAGATCTCCTTCGCCCGCGTCAGACCCGGCGCCGCTTGGGCGGCCGGGTGCCGTTGTGAGCCTGCGGGGTGACGTCGGAGATCGCGCCGACCTCGAGGCCGGCGGCCTGGAGGGAACGAATCGCGGTCTCGCGGCCCGAACCCGGGCCCTTCACGAACACGTCGACCTTGCGCATGCCGTGCTCGATGGCCTGGCGGGCGGCGTTCTCGGCCGCCATCTGCGCCGCGAACGGGGTCGACTTGCGGGAGCCCTTGAAGCCGACGTGGCCGGCGGACGCCCAGCTGATCACCGCACCGGTCGGGTCGGTGATGGAGACGATGGTGTTGTTGAACGTGCTCTTGATGTGCGCGTGGCCGTGGGAGACGTTCTTCTTCTCCTTGCGGCGGACCTTCTTGACCGCCGCGGAGCCCTGACGGGACTTGGGGGGCATGGCTTACCTGGCCTTCTTCTTGCCGGCGATGGTCTTCTTCGGTCCCTTGCGGGTGCGCGCGTTGGTCTTGGTGCGCTGACCGCGGACGGGCAGGTGGCGGCGGTGCCGCAGCCCCTGGTAAGAGCCGATCTCCATCTTCCGGCGGATGTCGGCCTGGACCTCACGACGCAGGTCGCCCTCGACCTTGAGGTCGGCGGCGTCGATGGCGTCGCGCAGGGCGAGCACATCCTCGTCCGTCAGGTCCTTGGACCGCAGGTCAGGGCTGATGCCGGTGGCCTTGAGCAGTTCCAGGGAACGGGTACGCCCGATCCCGTAGATGTAGGTGAGCGCGATCTCCATCCGCTTGTCGCGGGGCAGATCGACGCCGACGAGTCGCGCCATCTGGCGGGTACTCCCTCGTGTCGCCCACGGGTGTCGGTCGCGTCCCACCCCCGGCATCCGGCCGAGGCCCCGGCCCGTGGTCCGGGGGAATCCCGCCCGGGCCGGCGACGGCCGGTGGGCGGTGGTGACGCGATGGAGCGGCCGTCCGACGGACGGCCGTGGGGCCCGCCGAGGCGGGCCCGCGCCGGGGCTCAGCCCTGGCGCTGCTTGTGGCGAACGTTGTCGCAGATGACCATGACGCGACCGTGCCGGCGGATCACCTTGCACTTGTCGCAGATCTTCTTGACGCTCGGGTTGACCTTCACTGCAGTCCTCATCTCTAGTACCGACCCGGACGGGCCGGACCACGCGGGCCGGGGGCCGGCCCACTCCCTACCGGTCCGCCGGACGGCGGCCGATCGCCCGGAACCAGCGGTTCCGGTCCACGCCCCGAGACAGGGCGCGGCGACGCCGCACGGACCCGCCCCGGCGAAACCGGGTCACGCCCCTGCGGCGAGCAGTGCCTACTTGTAGCGGTAGACGATCCGTCCGCGGCTCAGGTCGTACGGCGAGAGCTCGACGACGACCCGGTCCTCGGGGAGGATCCTGATGTAGTGCTGGCGCATCTTGCCGCTGATGTGCGCGAGCACGCGGTGCCCGTTCTCCAACTCGACCCGGAACATCGCGTTGGGCAACGGCTCGACCACGCGACCTTCGACCTCGATGGCCCCGTCCTTCTTGCCCATAGCCTCCGCACTTCTGACTGCCATACTCGTCGGGTCGGCGCTCCGCAGGCTGTCGCGGCCGGTCTGACGACCGGCTCGGGGCCCGCGGGCTCGGCGCGCCGGATGAATGTCACCCGACCCCGGTCCGGCCCGCCCTGAGAAGAGCAGCACCAAACCGACGCGACCCGCGCGCCGACGTTCTACTGTACGCTCCTTCGCGCCGGCGGGCCAATCGCCCCGCCCGGCCCCCGTCCGGCCCGGTCCGGGCCCGGCCGGCCACTCGCCGGGCGGCCGGCGGGCGACCGTCGGCGACGGTGCCGGCGGCCTGCGGAACTCGATCCGTCCGACCGGGCGTTGACCCGGGCATGAGCATGCTCTGCCCCAAGTGCCACAGCCTGATGCACGCCTACGAACGCAACGGCGTGGTGGTCGACCAGTGCACCGAGTGCCGCGGCATCTTCCTGGACCGCGGCGAACTGGAGCACCTGGTCGAGGCCGAAGCCCGGTTCAACCGGGGCGCCGAGCCGACCCCACCCACCACCTACCCGCCGGCCGGGGCCTACCCGCCGCCGGCGGTGGCCTACCCGCCGCCGGCCGCGTACCCGCCGGCCGGCCACCCCGCGACCGACCGGTCCGCCCCGCCACCGGCCGCCGGATCGGCGCCCGGGCGGTCCCCGATGGCCGACCTGTCGACCATCGCCTCGATCGCGACGGAGTACCTGGGCAAGAGCAAAGGGAAGAAGAAGAAGGGCAAGAAGGGCAGCACGTCCTTCATCGACGGCCTTTTCGGGTGAGCCCGGCGTGAGCATCGTCGCGCCGGACGGCCGGCCCGCCACGGCCGGGATACCGTGGGCCGCATCATGAGCCTCGTGTGTCCGCAGTGCCAAGGCAAGATGCGCAGTCAGGAACGTGACGGCGTAGCCGTCGACGTGTGCAAGCAGTGCCGCGGGGTCTTCCTGGACCGCGCCGCCGTGGAGCGGCTGGTGGTCGCCGAGGCCCAGTTCTTCGGGCTGGCACCGGCCGAGCCGGACCCCGCTCCGATGGTGGACTACGACCGCCCGCAGCGACCGGCGAAGGAATCCCGCCGGGACTACGACAAGGTCCGCCCGGACAAGCTGCGCGGCAAGAAGAAGCGCAAGAAGTCCTTTCTCGAGGAATTCTTCGACTGACGATGACGACCGCCACCCCTGTCCCGACCCTCACCGGCCTGCTGCCGGGCGCCGGACCGCTGGCCGGGCCGATCCGGCGCGGTCCGGTCTCGGACACCTTCTTCGAGTACGGCTACGTCTGGCTGCCCTACGCGATCGCGGCGCTGGTCCTGCTGGGCCTGGGCGCCCTGGTCGCCGTCCGGCGGCGGCGGACCGCGCCGGGCACGGTCGAACTGCTGCTGACCAGCGGGGCGGTCCTGCTGATCCTGGCCGCCGTCATCCTCGGCCTGGCCGACGGCGCGGTGGAGAACAACGGGTTGGCCTCCATCGACCCGGTGGTGTGGCAGTGGGCGATCGACCAGCGGACGCCCGCGCTGACCACGGTCGCGATCGCCGTCACCGAGATCGGCAGCACGCTGTCCATGGGCATCATCGCGGTGGTCTCCGTGGTGTTCCTGTGGTTCCGGGGCCGGCACGGTGACGCGGTCCTGGTCGCCGTCGTGTCCGCCGGGGCCGGACTGCTGGTCAAGGTCGGCAAGGCCACGGTCGGCCGCGAACGCCCGCCGGCCGAGTTCCGGCTGGTCACCGAGACGAACGAGTCGTTCCCGTCGGGCCACGCCCTGGCGTCGGCAGCCATCATCGGGGTCCTGCTGGTGGTGTTCGTGCCGCTCATCCGGTCGACCGCGTGGCGGGTCGTGGCCGTCGTCGGCGGGGTGCTGTTCGTCCTGGCCATCGGCTGGTCACGGGTCTACCTGGGCGTGCACTGGACCACCGACGTGCTCGCCGGCTGGTGCACCGGGGCGGCCTGGCTGCTGCTGTGCGTGACCGTGCGCGAGGTGTGGCGGCGTACGGTCGGCTGGCTGCCGGGCTCGGTGGCGGCCCTGCAGGCCCGGCAGGCGCCGGCCGATCCGGACCAGCCGCCCGGCTGACCGCGGACCGACACCGGCCTGCCGGTCCCGGCCCAGGTGGGCCGGGCTACTCCGACCGGCGCAACCCGTACCGTGTCTCCGGCCGCCCGACCTGCCCGTACTTGAGGGTCCGCTCGGCCACGTTGGTGTCGGCCAGGTGCTCCAGGTAACGGCGGGCGGTGATCCGGGAGACCCCGAGGAACTCGCCGATCTGGGTGGCCGAGGCGTCGCCCAGTTCGCGCAGCGCACCGACCACGATGGCCAGCGTCTCCTTGGTCATGCCCTTGGGCAGCGACCCGGACGCCGGCGCCCGCAGCATGCCCAGCGCCCGGTCGACGGACGCCTGGTCGACGTCGTCGCCGCCGCCGACCTGCTCGGCGAACTCCTTGTAGGACAGCAGCCGGTCGCGCAGCGCGCTGAACGCGAACGGCTTGATGACGTACTGCACGGCGCCCTGGGCGACCGCGGACCGGACCACGTCGGCGTCGCGGGCCGACGACACGATCATCACGTCGACGGTCGACCCGGCCGCGCGGATCCGGCGGAACAGGTCCAGGCCGTGGCCGTCCGGCAGGTGCAGGTCCAACAGCACCAGGTCGATGCCGCCCTTGGCCAGGGCCCGCTCCGCCTCGATCCGCGAGTTGGCCACGGCCACCACGGAGAAGCCGGTCACCCGCTCGACGTACGCCTTGTGGGCGCGGGCGGCGATCGGCTCGTCCTCGACGACGAGCACCCGGATCATCGGGCCGCCCCGGCCTCGACGCCGGCCGTCGGGATCGGTTCGGCCGGCCCGCGGTAGGGCAGGCCGACCACGAACCGCGCACCGGGACCGGGCACGGCGTGCACCGACCCGCCGCACCGGGCGACGGCCTGCGCGACCAGCGCCAGCCCGAGACCGCGGTCCCCGGCCGGGCCGCGCGCCGTCTTGGTCGACCAGCCGCGGGCGAACACCGACCCGGCCTGGTCCTCGGTCAGACCGGGACCGTTGTCGGTGACCACGATCCGGACGTAGGGCCGGTCGAGGGTAATCCCGTCCTCGGCGGGGTCGGGGCGCGGCGGTCCCCCGCCGACCCCCTCGGCCCCGGGCACGGTCAGGCCGATCAGGTCCAGCGCGACGGTGACCCGGCGCTGGCCGTCGGCCGCCGGCGCGCCGAACAGCACGTCAAAGGCGTTGTCCACCAGGTTGCCGACGATCGTGACGAGCTCGTGGTCGGGCGCGGCGTCCGGCGGCAGGAAGGATCCCGGACGCACGATCAGTTCGATGCCCCGCTCCGCGCCCTGCGCGGACTTGGCCAGCAGCAGGGCCGCCGCCGCCGGGTTCCCGACGCCCTCCAGCACCCGGTCGGCCAGCCGCTGCGCCGTCTGCATCTCCGACACCGCGAAGGTCAGGGCGTGATCGGTCTCGCCCAGCTCGATCAGCGAGATCACCGTGTGCATCCGGTTGGCGGACTCGTGGGCCTGGGCCCGCAGCGCCTCGGAGAAGCTCTCCGCCCGGTCGAGCTCGCCGGTGAGCGCGTCCAGCTCGGTGTGGTCGCGCAGGGTGACCACGGCCCCGACCACCGCCCCGCGCACCGCGACCGGCCGCCGGGTCAACACCAGGACGCGGTCGGCCGACAGGACCAGTTCGTCGGTCAGGTCGCCCGGCTCGGTCATCAGGGTGGCCAGGTGCTCGGGCAGGCCGGCCTCGACGGGCGCCCGTCCGATCGCCCCGTCGCCCAGCCCGAGCAGCCGGCGACCCTCGGCGTTCACGCTGCTGATCCGGCCCTGACCGTCCAGCAGCACCATGCCCTCGTGCACCGACGCCAGCACGGCGTCGTAGTAGGTGAACAGCCGGGCCAGCTCCCGCGGCCCCATGCCCAGGGTCTGCCGGCGCACCCACTGGGCGATCACCATCGATCCGGCGAAGCCGACGCCGAGGGCCACCAGGCAGATCAGGATCAGCCACCCCACCCGCTGACCGGAGATCTCGTTCACGTGCGACACCGTGACGCCGACCGCGGCGAGCGCGACGATCCGGCCGCTCGCGTCGCGCACCGGGGCGATCGCCCGGACCGACGGGCCCAACGTTCCGGTATAGGTCTCGATGCCCACCTGCCCGGCCAGGGCGGCGTCCCGGCTGCCCAGGTAGGTGTCGCCGATCTGGGTCGGGTCCGGGTGGGTGTAGCGGATGCCGTCGGGCGTCATGATGACCACGAAGTCGGTGCCGGTGGACCCGGCGACCGCCGTGGCGAAGTCCTCCAGCAACGCCGACGGCCCGGTGATCTCCGCGCCGGCCGGATACGGGGCGGTGACCGCGGCGACCACGCCGGGCGACTGGGCCACGGTGGACGCGATGGCGGCGACGCGTTCGCCGGTCACCCGCTCGGTCTCGGCGTTGGTGTCGATGAGAACGGCGGTGAGCAGGCCGCCGAGGACCACGACCAGGACGATCGCCTGCAACGCCAGGATGCGGCGGGCCAGCGACCAGCTCGATTCGGAGCGCACCGCCGCACCTCCCGCCGGACCCGGCCGCGACGCCGCGGCCTGCAGGAAACCTACCCAGCCCCCGGGAAGCTACGCACCCGAACCGGGCTCGGTGACCATTGCGTTCATTGTGTGCCCGGCGGGAGCGGTCCGGTCACCCGCTTCCCGGTCCGCGCCGGCCACCCGGTTCACCCCGGCCAGCCCGGCGCAGGCCCGGCGCAGCGCCGGGACCAGCGCGTCCATCCGCTCGGCCGTGAACCGCACGCCGGGGCCGGCGATGCTGAGCACCCCGACCGTCGGCCCGCCGGGCCGCTCGAGCACCGGCATCGCGATCGCGGCCGCTCCGGCCTCGAAGCTGTCGACCGCCCGGGCGCACCCGTCGGCGCGGGTGCGGCGCAGCCGCCGCAGGAACTCCTCGACCGTGGCCGGCGCCTGGGGGCCGCGTTCGCCCGGCCCGCCCAGGCCCTGCCGCAGCACGAGCTCGAGCGCCCGCTCGTCGCCGAACCCGGCCAGCCAGGCCAGCCCGTTGGCCGTGCTGGCCAGGTGCGCCTCCGGACCCGGGTCGGGGTCGTACCGCAGGCCGGCCGTGGCGCCCTGCGCCTTGGCCACCCAGACCAGGCGGTCGCCGTCGACGAGGCTGAGCCGGACCAGCTCGCCGGAGACACCGGCCAGCTCGGCCAGCACCGGCCGGGCCAGGTCGACAAGGGTGTGCCCGGCCAGGTGACCCAGCCCGAGCGCGACCAGCCGCAGGGTCAGCCGGTAGGTCCCGCTCACCGGATCCTGCCGGGCCCACCCGTCGGCGACGAGGGTGACCAGGATGCGGTGGGCCGCACTCTTGGGCAGCCCGAGCGTGTCGGCGACCTGCTGGACGGAGCGGCCGTCCGAGGCCTCGGCCAGCTCGGCCAGGACCGCCAGTCCCCGGGACAGGGCTCCGCCGACCACGGCCGCCTCCTTCCACCCAGTCGAACATCGAGTGGGCGACTGTACCAACTTCGGTCAATCTGGAACGGTGTTCCACTATTGCCCCGACTGCCCGGAGGAGCCCGCTCGATGCCGCCGCCCGATCCCTCACCATCGGAAACCTCACCCGGCCCCGCCCGGCCCCTACTCTCCCTGTCGCCCCTGACGATCCTGGACACGCCCCCGCCCGACCAGGTCGGCGCCGCGGCCGTCGCCGGCTTCGACGCGGTCGGGATCCGGGTCGCCCCGGCGGCGGACGAGCGCGTGTGGCCGATGCTGGGCAACACCCCGGTCCTGCGCGAGACGCTGGCCCGGACCGCCGACACCGGGGTCCGGGTGCTGGACGTCGAGCTGGTCGTGCTGCGGCCGGACCTGGACCGGGACGGGGCGCGGGCGGTGCTCGACGCCGGGCACCGGCTCGGCGCCCGGTTCGTGCTGACCCTGGGCTACGACCCGGACGAGGCGCGGCTGACCGACCACTTCGCCTGGCTGTGCGCGCAGGCCGCCGAGCGGGGACTGCGCCCCGGGCTGGAGTTCATGAAGTACAGCCCGGTGCAGACCCTGGCCGCCGCGGTGCGCATCGTCCGGGGCGCCGGTCATCCGGCCGGCGCGGTGCTGGTCGACGCGCTGCACCTGCGCCGCTCGGGAGGCTCCCCCGCCGATCTGCTCGATGTCCCGGCCGAGCTGCTGCCGTACGGCCAACTGTGCGACGGTCCGCTCGACCCGGTCTGGCCGACCGATGACCAGGCCCGGGCGGAATCGCGCACCGGCCGGCTGCTGCCCGGCGAGGGCGAGTTCCCGCTCGCCGCGCTGGTCCGCACGCTGCCCGCCGGCGGCATGCTCTCGGTGGAGGCGCCGGTGGCGGCCCTGGCCGGGCTGGACGCGGTGCAGCGGGCCCGCCGGGCCCGGGCGGCGGCCGAGCGGGTGCTGGCCGGGGTCACGCCGGGCGCGGACCGATGACCGGCCCCGCCCCCCGATGGGGTGCCTCGGACCGGCCGGCTCCGGCGTCGCCGCGACGGAGTCGGGGCACCGTTGCGGCGTCCGCCGGTGACCCGGCCCGCTCGGCCCGCGTGGGCATCGGAGTGATCGGGGCCGGGGTCATCGGCCGCACCCACCTGGCCGCGCTGGCCCGGGATGCCGGTTGCCGCATCGTCGGGCTGGCCGACCCCACGCCGGCCGCGGCCGAGGTGGCCGGCGAGTTCGGCGTGCCGCTCGTCGCCGACCACCGGGACCTGCTGGCGACCCCCGGGCTGGACGCGGTGATCGTCGCGACGCCGACCGCGCTGCACGTGCCGATCGGGCTGGACGCGATCGCGGCCGGGATGCCCGCGCTGATCGAGAAGCCGGTCGCGCCCACCGTGGCGCAGGCGCTCACGCTGGCCGCCGCGGCCGAGCGCGCCGGGGTGCCGGTGCTGGTGGGCCATCACCGCCGGCACAACCCGATCGTCGCCGCCGCCCGGGCGGCCGTCCGGTCCGGGCGGCTCGGCCGGCTGACCACGGTGACCGCCCTGTGGACGCTGCGCAAGCCGGACGGCTACTACGACATCGCCTGGCGGCGCGAACCCGGCGGCGGGCCGGTGCTGACCAACCTGATCCACGACGTCGACGTGCTGCGCTTCGTGTGCGGCGAGATCGACACGGTGCAGGCCATCGCCTCGTCGGCCGGTCGCGGGCTGCCGATCACCGACACCGCGGCCGTGGCCCTCCGGTTCGCGTCCGGCGCCGTCGGCACGATCACCCTGTCCGACGCGGTGGCCGCCCCCTGGGCCTGGGACCTGACCGCCGGGGAGAACCCGGCGTTCGGCCGGACGGACGAGCAGTGCTACCTGCTCGCCGGTACGGCCGGGTCGCTGGCCGTGCCCGGCCTGCGGTGGTGGCGCTATCCGGACCCGGACGCCGCCACGGCCGGCTGGCACCGGACCCTGGTCGAGGAGCGCCTGCCGGTGGTCCGGGCCGACCCGTACGCCCGGCAACTGGCCCACTTCCGGGCCGTCGTTCGGGGTGAGGCGACGCCGCTGGTCGGCGTGCGGGACGCCACCGCCACGCTGGCCGCCACCCTGGCCGTGGAGGAGGCGGCCGCGACCGGCCGGCCGGTCGACCTCGCTCCCCCGGCCGAGCGTCCCGCCCCGGTCGACCCGGGTCCGGTCGACCCGGTTCCGGTCGACCCGGTTCCGGTCGACGCGGGTCCGGTCGACCCGGGTCCGGTCGACGCGGAACCGGTCAGGGCCGCGCGATCTCGGTGAACAGCGCCCCCTGCGCGGCGGCCGACCCGGACCGGCCGCCGCCGGGGCCGCGGAGGACGAACGCGGCGCCGACGGCCACGATCGCGCCCAGGATCGGTCCGGCCACGTAGACCCAGTAGGCGCCGAAATCGAGGCTGACCAGATCCGGGCCGAAGGTGCGGGCCGGGTTCATCGACGCGCCCGAGATCGGGCTCCCCCACAGGCCGGCCAGCGCGATGTAGCCGCCCACGCCCAGAGCGCCGAT
>NZ_JBMDXT010000533.1:0-20528 GCF_048594475.1 Nakamurella sp.
GCGGCGATCGCGGCCAGGATGGTGATCTTGCGCGGCCGGACCTGCAACAACACGGGTGCGGATCGGTCCGGGGCGGGCGGGTCCAGCGGATCGCCCGGCGGCCCGCCGGCCGGGCCGGTCATGCCCGCCCGGCGGCCGGGGCGAAGCCCATCCGTCCACCGGCCCCGCGCAGGCCGCGCAGCACCAGGGCGGTGGCCAGGGCCGCGGACATCGACTCGGCGCCCTTGTCCTCCGACGCACCGGGACCGCCGGCCCGGTCGACCGCCTGCTTGTGGGTGTTGCAGGTGAGCACCCCGTTGCCGACCGGCACCCCGGAGTCGAGGGCGACCCGGGTCAGCCCGGCGGTCACCGAGTCGCAGACGTAGTCGAAGTGCGGGGTGCTGCCGCGGATGACCACCCCCAGCGCGCACACCGCGTCGTGATTGGTGGCCAGAGCCTGTGCCACCACCGGGATCTCGATGGCCCCGGGGACCCGCACCACGGTCGGCGTCGTCGCGCCGGCCTGGGTGGCCAGCCAGACCGCCCGCTCCAGCAGGGTGTCCGTGATGTCCCCGTGCCACGTCGTCGCCACGATGCCGACCCGCAGTCCCGCCGCGTCGGGAATCTCCAGCTCCGGCCGCCCGTCACCGCTCATTTGACCGTCCCTCGTCCTCTCATGCGTGGCCCTCGCCGTACAGCACGTCCAACCCGTCGAGCTCGTGACCCATCCGGTCCCGCTTGGTCGTCAGGTAGCGCAGGTTCTCCGGGTTGGCGTGCACCGGCAACCCGACGCGGCCGACGACGGAGAGCCCGTAGCCCTCCAGCCCGGCCCGCTTGGCCGGATTGTTGGTCAGCAGCCGCATCGAACGGATGCCCAGGTCGGCCAGCACCTGCGCGCCGGTGCCGTACTCGCGGGCGTCCGCCGGCAGGCCCAGCTGCAGGTTCGCATCGACCGTGTCGGCGCCGGCGTCCTGCAGCTCGTAGGCCCGCAGCTTGCCCAGCAGGCCGATGCCCCGGCCCTCGTGGCCCCGGATGTACAGCACGACCCCCCGCCCCTCGGCGGCGACCGCGTCCAGCGCGGCGTGCAGCTGGGGGCCGCAGTCGCACCGCAGCGAGCCGAGGACGTCGCCGGTCAGGCACTCGGAGTGCACCCGGACCAGGACGTCCTCCCCGTCGCCGATGTCGCCCATGACCAGCGCGACGAGCTCGCGGCCGGTCACCGTGCTCTGGTAGCCGACGGCCCGGAACACCCCCTGCGGCAACGGCAGCCGCGCGTCGGCGACCTTGCGGATCTGCACCTCCTGCCGGCGGCGGTAGGCGATGAGGTCGGCGATGGAGATGAGCGCGAGCCGGTGCCGCCGCGCGAACACCTTCAGGTCCGGCAGCCGGGCCATGGAACCGTCGTCGCGGACGATCTCGCAGAGCGCGCCGGCCGGCTGCAGCCCGGCCAGCCGGGCCAGGTCGACGGCCGCCTCGGTGTGACCGGGCCGGACGAGCACCCCGCCGTCGCGGGCCCGCAGGGGGAAGACGTGGCCGGGCCGCGACAGGTCCTCGTCGGTGGCCGCCGGGTCGGCCAGCAGCCGCACCGTGCGGGTCCGCTCGGCGGCCGAGATCCCGGTGCTCACGCCCTCCCGGGCGTCGACGCTGACGGTGAACGCGGTCGACTTGCGGTCCTGGTTGCGGTGGTACATCGGCGGCAGGTCGAGCCGGTCACAGGCCTCGCCGGTGAGCCCGACGCAGATCACACCCGAGGAATAGCGGATCGTGAAGGCGGTCAACTCGGTCGTGGCCAGCTCGGCCGCGTAGATCAGGTCGCCCTCGTTCTCCCGGTCCTCGTCGTCGACCACGACGACGGCCCGCCCGGCGGCGATCTCGGCGATGGCGAACTCGATGGTGTCGAAACCGGTCTCGGTCTTGGGCCGGTTCGGGTCCCAGTCCCGGGGCGGGGTCGGATCGATGTCGCCGGACGGGATGCCGGCGTAGCCGACGAGCCGGTCGTCATCGAGATCCCGGCCGGCCTCCGCGGGGTCGCCCGCGACCCGGGCCGACCGGATCCGGCGGGCGGCCTCCGCGGCGTCCCGGGCGTCGCCGACATGGATCCCGGCGTAGCCGACCTCGACCGGCACCTGCGCCCGTTCCCCGGCCTCGGGCCCGCCGCTGGACGTGGTCATGCCGTCTCCCGCTTCCTCGTCCCGGCCGTGAGCAGCCGTTCGGCGTACTTGGCCATCACGTCGACCTCGAGGTTCACCACGGTGCCGGCCCTGGCCGCACCGAGCGTGGTGGCCGTCCGGGTCTCCGGGATGATGCCGATCCCGAACTCGGCACCCTCGTCGCTGCTGCCGCCGTCCAGGTCGACGACGTCGATGACGGTCAGCGAGATGCCGTCGACGGCCACCGAGCCCTTGGCCGCCAGGTACCGGCCCAGCTCGGCGGAGGTGCGGATGCGGATCTCGTCGTAGGCGGGATGTTCGGTCCGCCGCACCACGGTGCCGGTGCCGTCGACGTGACCCTGGACGATGTGCCCGCCGAGCCGGGTCGTTGGGGTGACCGACCGCTCCAGGTTGACCTCGTCGCCGGCGGCGAGCGCCCCGACGGTGGTCCGGCGCAGCGTCTCGGCCATGACGTCGACGGTGAAGGTGTCGCCGTCGCGCTCGACCACGGTCAGGCAGACCCCGGACACCGCGATCGAGTCGCCGTGCCCGACGTCGGACGTGACCTTCGGCCCGTGCACGGTCAGCCGGGCCGAGCCCGGTGCGGTGCCGGCGTCGGATCCGTCCAGGTGCACGTCGACGATCCGACCGCGCTCCTCGACAATGCCGGTGAACATCCGGGGCTCTCCTCGTTCCGTCGCGTGCGGGGCATCCCCGGCGGCCACTGTGCCGCCGGTGCCGTGTCCATAGTTCCACCACCGGTGGAACCGCTCGTCCTACCGGGTGGCGGCCGCCCGCTGCGCGGCGGCCCGCAGGCGCGCCACGGCCAGGGCCGGATCGGCCGCCGAGTAGACCGCCGACCCGGCGACGAAGCAGTCCGCCCCGGCCTCGGCCGCGATCTCGATCGTGTCCGGGCCGATCCCGCCGTCCACCTCGACGACCACCGACAGCTCACCGGCGTCGACGAGCCGGCGGGCGGTGCGCACCTTGCCCATCATGTCGGCCATGAAGGACTGGCCGCCGAACCCGGGCTCGACGGTCATCACCAGCAGCGTGTCGAAGTGCTTGAGCACGTCGACCCAGTCCTCGATCGGCGTCCCGGGCTTGAGGCTCAGACCCGCCCGGGCCCCGGCGTCGCGGATGGCGGCCGCCGTGCGCACGGGATCGGCCACCGCCTCGGCGTGCACGGTGACGTTGGCGGCTCCGGCCTCGGCGTAGCCGATCGCCCACCGGTCCGGGTTCTCGATCATCAGGTGGCAGTCCAGCGGCAGGTCGGTGACCCGGCGGATGGACTCGACGACCGGAAGGCCGAGGGTCAGGTTCGGGACGAAATGGTTGTCCATGACGTCCACGTGCAGCCAGTCGGCACCGGCGACGGCGGCGATCTCGTCGGCCAGGTGCGCGAAATCGGCGTTCAGGATGCTCGGCGCGATCAAGACGGTCACAGCGCAGGAGCCTATCGAGGTCGGGGAGGGCTCACGGACCACCGACCCATCGGCCCATCGGTCCCGAAAGGGCTACCCGTTTCACTCGTTCGGACCAACCAATTCCATGATCCACTTCACACTTCCGTGATCGGAAGCGGCCTGCGTCCGGCCTGATCCGACTGCTCGCCGCCGGTCCCGGCGCCTCAACACCCGTTGTGACCTGGGATGATGGCGCGCGCCGCGGCGGGTTGCGCGACCACCGGAACGACCTTGTTCACAGCCGTTCACGCATTTCCGGATCGACCCGTTTGGCACAATGGGTTCCGGTGATGCCGCACGAGGCGTCACCGGTTCGTGGGGCCCCGCAACGATGCCGGAACCCCGGTCGGGAGGACCCGGCCGGCGTTCGATCGGTCCGGAACCAGAGTGCAACCACAACCGGAAGGAATCAGCATGAACACCCAGGAGATCAACCCCCGTGAGCTCGGCAAGCCGTACCGGCTCGCCGCCCTCGTCGGTCTGGCCGCCATGGCCCTGACCGCGGTGATCAGCCTCTTCGGCTGATCGGATCCCGGGCCGACCCGGCCCGGACCTGCATAGCGGTATCGAGCGTGCCCGTGACCCGGCGTGGGTCGCGGGCACGCTTCGTCTCCCGGTCCGATCCGCCCCGGCCGTCGGGCGGGTCCGGCATGGACCTCGGCGGTTCGGTCGTCGTCGACCGCCTCAGCATCGCGCGGCACCGCCGCCTTGTGGCGCTCGTCGTTCCACTCACCGGTACGGCATCGTGAGCACCGCCACAGGCCCGGGCGCGCCACCACCGGCCCGTGGGCGCCGGATCAGCCCGGGCGCGTCCGGTCAGCCCGTCCGTCGGAGCAGGGCCAGGAACATCCCGTCGGTCCCCTGGCGGTGCGGCCACAGCTGCACGGTCGGGCCGGGACCGAGGTCGGGTACGCCCGGCAGGAACGGTCGGGCGTCGACGAGCTCCAGGCCGGCGGGCGCCCGGCCGATCACGCCGAGGGTCTCCGCCAGGTGGGGCGAGCAGGTGACATAGCCGATCACCCCGCCCACCCGGACGTGGTCAGCGGCCGCCCGCAGCAGTTCCTGCTGCAGCTCGACCAGATCGGCGACGTCGCTCGGCCGGCGCCGCCAGCGCGCCTCCGGCCGCCGGCGCAACGCGCCCAGGCCGGTGCACGGGGCGTCCAGCAGCACCCGGTCGAACGCGCCGGCCGGCAGGCCGGAGGCGCGGCCGTCCGCGGTGTGCACGGTGACCGGCAGGCCCTCGGTCGTGCGCCGCACCAGGTCGGCCCGGTGCGGGGACTGCTCGACCGCGTCCAGCCGGGCGCCCCGGGCCGCGGCGAGCGCGCCGAGCAGCCCGGCCTTGCCGCCGGGCCCCGCGGTCAGATCCAGCCACCGCTCGTCCGGCCCCGCCAGATCGGCGGTCGCCAGCGCGACCGCGACCAGCTGCGAACCCTCGTCCTGGACCGCCGCCCGCCCGTCGGCCACGGCCGCGATCGCACCCGGGTCGCCGCCGGTCAGGTAGACGCCGTACGGCGAGTACCGCGCGGCGACACCGCCGGACTGCTCGACCAGCTCGTCCCGCCCGATCCGGCCGGGCCGGGCCACCAGGTGCACCGCGGGAGGCGCGTCGTCGGCCCGCAGCGCGGCGACCAGCTCGTCCTCGGGACCTGCGGCCGGCCGGCCACCGTCCTCCGGCTGCGGTCGGTGCTCCGCGGGCGGCCCGTTCTCCGCCGCCGGCTCGGTCCGGGCATCCGGCCCGGCCGGGCGGTGCGCGGGCTTGTCGCTGGTGCCTTCGTCGGTGCGTTCACCGGTGTGCTCGCCGGTCGGCTGCGGGTCGCCGGCGGCAGGCGGCCCCGGTTCGGTACCCGGGTCCGGAGCGGTCGCGTCCATCGCGGGGTCCGACGGGTCGGCATGCGAGGGGCCGGCGGCGGACGGGCCGGCGGCGGACCCGGCGGCGGCGGACCCGGCGGCGTCGGATGACCGCGGATCGTCCGCCGTGTCCTTGCTGGCCGGCGGCACGATGGCCGGATCCGCGCTCGTCGGCGGCTCGTCCGCAGCACCGGCCGTGGGGGCGTCCGGAATGTCGGCCGGGGCGTCGGCCGCGGTGTCGGCCGCGGTGTCGGCCGCGCTGACGACCGGAGGGTCGTCCGGAGTGTCGGCCGGGGCATCGGCCGCGCCGACGACCGAGGGGTCGACCGAAGGGTCGGCCGGGGTGTCGGCCGCCAGCCGGTCCCGGTAGGCGGCGACGATCCAGCGGGGGTGGGCCGTGGCCATGGCCAGCCGGCCCAGCGGGTCGCTGCTCACCGGGGGGGCGATGCGGTCGATCCAGGTGTCCAGATCCGCCTCGGCGACCCGGCGCAGCACGGCGTTGACGTACCCGGCGGCCCCCGGCCGTTCCCCGGCCCGGACCAGCTCGACCACCGAGGACACGGCCGCGTGCGGCGGGATGCGGGTGTGCAGCAGCTGGTAGGCGCCCAGCCGCAGCGCGTCGATGACGACCCCGTCCAGATCCTCGAACGCCCGGTCTCCACAGGTGCCGATGATCGCGTCCAGCTGACCGAGCGCCCGGCAGGTCCCGTAGGTCAGCTCGGTGGCCAGGGCGGCGTCCCGGCCGTACAGCCCGCGCTCGCGCAGGATCGGCGGCAGCGCCAGGTTGGCGTAGGCGCCGCGGGACCGGACCGCGCCGAGCACGTCGAGCGCGGCCTCCCGGGCCGGGTCGACCACCGGCGGCCGGCGCGTCGGCGGGCGCCGGGGCGGGCCGGATGGCCGGGAGCCACCACCCCGGCCGGGTTTGAACGGGCGGCCGCCGGCAGGGCGTCGCGGTCGGGGGTTGTTCATGCCGGCACCGTCCCGGTCTCGCCGGTCGGCCCGGCGGTCGTCGTCGTGATCATGATTCTGTCGGCCCGGCGTCGGTGGTGCGCCCGGCACCCGCGTCGGGGGCCGTTCACGCCAGTACCGTTCCGGGTTCCGGACGGGCCCCGCGAGCCCAGTCGGCCGCGTCCATCGGCTTGCGGCCCGGCGCGGTGACCCGGCTGAGCCGGACCGCCTCGGTCGCCGTGCCCACCAGCACGTCCCGCTTGCCGGCCCGCAGCTCCCCCGGCGCCAGGTCGCTCGGGCCGGCCGGCCGGACCGGTCCGAGGACGAGCCGCCCCCACGGGGACCCGGTCCACGCGCCGGGGTCCGGGGTCAGCGCACGGATCGTCCGGTCGAGAGCGGCCGCGGGCAGGGACCAGTCGATCCGGGCATCGTCGACCGTGACCTTGCCGGCGTAGGAGACGCCGTCGGCCGGTTGCGGCCGGGCCTCGACCGTGCCGTCGGCGATCCCGTCGAGGGTGGCCACCAGCAGCCGGGACCCGGCGCCGGCGAGCCGGTCGAGCAGGTCGCCGGCGGTGTCGTCGGGCCGGATCCGTTCGGTGATCAGTCCGTAGACCGGCCCGGTGTCCATGCCGGCCTCGAGCCGGAAGGTAGTCGCGCCGGTGATGTCGTCGCCCGCCCGGATCGCCGCCTGGACCGGCGCGGCGCCGCGCCAGGCCGGGAGCAGGCTGAAGTGCAGGTTGACCCAGCCGTGAGGCGGGATGTCCAGGACGGCCTGCGGCAGCAGCGCGCCGTAGGCGACGACGGCCGCGGCGTCCGGCGCGAGCTCGCGGAGCCGGGCGGCGAACTCCGGGTCCCTGGCCGAACGCGGGGTGAGCACCGGGAGGCCCGCCTCGGCGGCCAGCGCGCCGACCGGGGACGGCTGCAGCGCGCGACCCCGGCCGCGCGGCGCCGGCGGCCGGGTCACGACGGCGAGCACCTCGTGCCGGGACTCCAGCAGGGCGGACAGCGAGGGCACCGCGGGATCCGGGGTGCCGGCGTAGACGATGCGCAGCTGCGTGCCTTCCTACCGGGCCGATCCTGACGGCGGGCCGGCCCCGGGCCGTGCCGGGGTCGATCGGAGTGCGGGATGATCTGCCGTGGTCGTCCGCGGCCCGACAAGTCTACGGACGGCCTGTCGGCCCGGGAACCGAGCAGCGGGAGTGGGCCAGGCCGGGCGGTTGGATCAGCCAGGCCGGGCGGCGGCGTGAGCCGGGCGGCGGCGTCGGCCAGGCCGGGTAGCGGCGTCGGCCAGGCCGAGCAGCGGCGTGGGCCGGGACGGACAGCGGCGTGGGCCGGGCCGGGCGGAGAAGGGTGAGGCGATGGTGGCGGTCGTACCGGACGGCCGGTGGCTGGTCGGCGACGTCGTGCGGCTGGATGCCGGACGGCCCGGGGACGCCGCCGGGCTGTTCGCCGCGCTGGACGACCCGCGGGTGTACGCCGGCGGCTTCGGCGGCGGACCGCTGGGCCGGCCGAAGGATCTGCTCGCCTTCGGCCGCTGGTGGTCGGCGGCCCTGGCCGATCCCCGGCGGTCCGCGGTGTACGTGGTCCGGCTGGTCGCCGACGGGCCCCTCGGAGCGGCCGGGACCATCGTGGGCACCTCGTCGCTGGGTGACGCCTCGCCGGCGGACGAACGGGTGCACCTGGGCTGGACGGCCTACGCGCCCGCCGTGTGGGGTTCGGCGGTCAACCCCGAATGCAAGCTGCTGCTGCTGGCCCACGCCTTCGACGACTGCCGGTTCGGCCGGGTCAAGATCCAGACCGACGTGCTCAACACGCGCTCGCAGGCGGCGATCGCCCGGCTGGGGGCGGTCCGGGAGGGTGTGCTGCGCCGCCACCAGGCGCGGGCCGACTTCACCTTCCGGGACACCGTCGTGTTCTCGATCCTGCGCGACGAGTGGCCGGCCGTCCGGGCCGAGTTGCGGAACCGCCTGGGACGGAACGAGGGTCACGACCTTCCGCAGCAGTCCGGAAGCCCCGGGTGACCGGCCGGTCCACGGTGCCCAGCAGTGGATGCCCGGCTCGAGGGAAGACCAGCACTCGCTGAGCGGGTACGCGCCTTCACTCGACCCGGGACCCCCGGACGAAGGCCCACCGAACCCCGCCCCGGCCCCAGCGAAGACCAGCACTCGCTGAGCGGGTACGCGCCTGCACTCGACCCGCGACCCCACGGACGAAGGCCCACCGAAACCGGCCCCCCGGCCCCAGCGAAGACCAGTACTCGCACAGCGGGCACGCGCCTTCACTCGACCCGCGACCACCAAGGATCAACGCCCGACCGAACCCCGCCCCCGGCCCGAGCGAAGACCAGCACCCGCTGAGCGAGTACGCCCCTTCACTCGGCCCGCGACCCCACGGACGAAGGCCCACCGAACCCCGCCCCCGGCCCGAGCGAAGACCAGCACTCGCTGAGCGGGCAGGGGCCTTCACTCGACCAACGACCCCACGGGATGAAGGTCCACCCGTGCCCGGGGACCCAACCGAACGAAGACCAGCACCCGCGCAGCGGGCACGCGCCTTCACTCGACCGACGACCCCACGGGATGAAGGCCCACCCGTGCCCGGGGACCTAGCCGAACGAAGACCGGCACCCGCTCACCGGGCACGAACCTTCACTCGACCAGGCCTGCCGGAGATCAAGGCCGGAGCGACGACCCGCTCGCGCTCGCGGTGGTCGAGCGCAGGAGGCCACCATCGAGCACGGGACGGGTGTCCTGGAGGCAAGCCGGCGAGGGGGGAGCCGGATCGGTCAGCAGACCGTTAGATCAGCTCGGCCGGGTCCAGGGTGATGCGCAGACCGCCGCCGAGCTTGCGGGCGGACCGGCCGGCGGCCAGGGCCTGCAGCGAGGCGCAGAGGGCCTTGCGGTGAGCCAGCGGCACCCGAACCAGGGTGCGCAGCCGCGTGCCGGCCGGGAGTCCGGGATCCAGGCCGAGCAACAGGTCCCCGCTGGCGTCCGCCCCGCCGTCGTCCAGATCGGCCTCGGGGCGGTCGGCGTCCTCCAGCGGAACCGGCCCGAGGACCTCGGCGTCCGGCGGGAGCTGGAGCCGGTCCAGCGCGTCCATCGTGGCGCTCTGGGTCCCGTCGATGGCAGCCATCGCGACCGCCGGTGGGAAGCCCAGTTCCCGGCGGGCGGACAGCTCGGTCTCGGCGTGCCCGGCCGGATCCCACCGGATGAGCGCCTGGACGGTCGGCAGGGCGGACTCGACCGCGACCACCACCTGGCCACCCTCCCGGTGCGGGCGGACCAGGGCGGCCGCACCCATCCAGCGGCGCAGCGTCTCCTCGGCCGCCCGTAGGTCCGGCCGGCCGAGCAGCAGCCGGCCGTCGAGCAACAGGGCGGCGCCGTAGCCGGTGGGCGCGACCGGCTCCGACCCCGGGGTGGCCACCACGATGGCCGGCGCGTCGGGCACGTCGGCGCGGCCGGCGGCCCCGGACGAGGTCAGGATCGGTGTCCCGGGGAATGCTCGCCCGATCTCCTCGGCCGTCCGGCCGGCACCGACCGCGGTCGCCCGCACCCGGGATCCGCCGCAGGCCCCGCATCGGAAGTGAGCCTCGTTCGTGCCGCACCACCGGCACTGCAGCAGGCCGGCAGATTCGCCCAGGCGCAACGGGCCACGGCAGCGCCGGCACCGGGCCGGGCGGCGGCAGTGCTCGCAGGCGACCCCCGGGACGTACCCGGCCCGGGGCACCTGGACCAGCACCGGCGCGCCGCGGCCCAGGGCCGACCGGGCGGCGTCGAAGGCGGCCGGTGGGATGCGCGCGTGCGCGGCGGCCGACGCGGCCCCGGTGACGTGCTCGGACCCCGACGCGCGGATCCATGGGCTGCGCGCCCGGACCTGCGCCCGGTGCGGCACCAGCGCCTGGGCCCATCCGCTGTCCAGCAGCAGTTGGCCCTCCGCGGTCCGGGCGAAGCCGCCGATCAGCATCGGACAGGACCGCGCCACCGAGCGCAGCATCAGCACCTCGCGGGCGTGCGGATAGGGCGCGCGGGGTTCGGCCAGCAGGTCGTCACCGTCGTCGAAGACGGCCACCAGCCCGAGGTCGGCCACCGGCGCGAAGGCCGCCGCCCGCGTGCCGGCGACGACGGTGCGCTCCCCCCGGCGCACGGCCAGGAAGCGGCGGTACCGCTCGGCCGGGCCGAGGTCGGCGGCGAGGGTGACGTGCACGTCCGGCCCGAGGACGGTGGTGAGTGCGGCATCGAGCCGGGCGAGATCGGTGGCGTCCGGAACGATGAGCAGCGCGCCGCGGCCGGCCGACCGGGCCGCCCCGGCCGCCTCGGCCAGGCGAGCCGGCCAGTCCTCACCGGGGAGCGCCTGCCAGACCGCGCGAGCCGGCCGGCCCTGCCGGATCGCGCGGAAGAAGGCGGCGCCGGCCGGGTAGTCCTGTGCCCACCGGCCGGGGGCGGGCGGATCCCCGTCGGCCGGTACCGGCCGGTCGGGGATCTGGTCGGCGAACGGTCCGGGCCCGGCCGACCCGCGCGATGACTCGGCGGGCGACATCGAACCGGGGACGGCCGGCCCGGCCTGCGTCGAGTCCGACGATGAGCCGCCCGGCGCCGACGAACCGGTCGTGCGCGGCTTCGCGGAGCCGTCGACGACGGTCCCGGGCGGCGGTACGGCACCGGGCGTCGACTCCGGCTCGACCGGTACCGGAGGGTTCGGGTCGGGCGGCCCCGGTGCCTTCGGGTGCGGCCGGCCGGGGCTCGGTTGCTTCTCGGACCGCGCGTGTCGGGGCGGCACCGCCAACCGCACCACGTCGGCGACCGTTCCTGCATACCGGTCGGCGACGGCGCGGGCCAGGTCGACGACCTCGGTGGTCAGCACCGGTTCGGGCGAGATCACCCGTTCGACGAACCCGAGCTGACCGGTGTGATCGGACTCGGCCACCCGGGCCAGCAGGAAACCGCCGACCTGCCGCCCGGCGAAGCGCACCTTGACCCGGACGCCCGGCTGCGCGGCGGCGTCGTCCCGGGCATCGACCAGGTAGTCGAACGGCCGATCCAGATGGGCCAGCGGAACCTCCACCAGCACCCGGGCCACCGGCAGCGCCGCGGCCGGCGTCCGGACGCCCGCCGTCGGGCGGGACCGAGGGCCGGCCGCCGGACGGCGGGTGGGTGGGGCGGTCACCCGTCATGCATATCAAGCCCGGCCGACACCTAGCCGCGGCCGGCGTCCGGACCGCCGGACGGCCGGACCGCCGGACCACCGGACCGCCGGACCGCCGGCGACCACGCAGTCTCGCGCCCCGGTCGCCGGGATCGGCGCCCAGGTACCCCAGCGCGGACGAACTCGTCGACTCGCGACCCGTCCGTCACAAACCTGACCAGTTGATCCGCGCCGCGCTTGTTGATCCGCGCGGGACCGGCGCCGCCCAGCCATCCCCGGCGCGGACGAACACGTCGACCCGCGACCCGAGACCCGAGACCCGAGACCCGCGACCCGCGGCCCGCGACCCGGCACCCGAGACCCGTCCGTCACAAACACGGCCAGTGATCCGCGCCGCGTTGGAGGAGCCGGACTGTTCGGCGGACCCCTAGATGCCCAGGGCGGACTTCAGGTCGGCGGCGCGCTCGGTGCTCTCCCAGGGCAGGTCGACGTCGGTGCGGCCGAAGTGGCCGTAGGCGGCGGTCTGCGCGTAGATCGGGCGCTTGAGGTCGAGGTCGCGGATGATCGCGGCCGGCCGCAGGTCGAACACCTGCTTGATCGCCTCGGCGATCTTGTCCGGATCGACCTGCTCGGTGCCGAAGGTCTCGACGAACAGGCCGACCGGGGACGCCTTGCCGATGGCGTAGGCGACCTGGACCTCGATCCGGTCGGCCAGCCCTGCGGCCACCACGTTCTTGGCCACCCACCGCATCGCGTAGGCCGCGGACCGATCCACCTTCGACGGGTCCTTGCCGGAGAACGCCCCGCCGCCGTGCCGGGCCATGCCGCCGTAGGTGTCGACGATGATCTTGCGGCCGGTCAGCCCGGCGTCGCCCATGGGGCCGCCGATGACGAACCGTCCGGTCGGGTTGACCAGCAGGCGGTAACCGGTGGTGTCGATCTCCAGCGCGGCCAGCTCGGGCTCGACGACCTGCTCGCGCACGTCGACGGCCAGCAGCTGCTCCAGGTCGATGTTCTCGGCGTGCTGGGTCGAGACCACGACGGTGTCCAGCCGCACGGCCTTGTCCCCGACGTACTCGATGGTGACCTGGGTCTTGCCGTCGGGCCGCAGGTAGGGCACCGCGCCGGACTTGCGGACGCCGGTCAGCCCGCGGGAGAGCCGGTGGGCCAGCGCGATCGGCAGCGGCATCAGCTCGGGGGTGTCGGTGCAGGCGTATCCGAACATCAGACCCTGGTCGCCGGCGCCCTGCTGCTCGAGCAGGTCGACGGTGCCGTCCACCCGCGACTCGTACGCGGTGTCGACACCCTGGGCGATGTCCGGCGACTGGGCGCCGATCGCGACGTTCACGCCGCAGGACGCGCCGTCGAAGCCCTTGGCCGAGGAGTCGTAGCCGATGGTCAGCACGGTGTCCCGGACGATGGCCGGGATGTCGGCGTACGCGCTGGTCGTCACCTCACCGGCGACGTGCACCTGCCCGGTGGTCACCATCGTCTCCACGGCGACCCGGCTGGCCGGGTCCTGCCGCAGAAGCTCGTCGAGGATCGAATCGCTGATCGCGTCGCAGATCTTGTCCGGGTGCCCCTCGGTGACGGATTCCGAGGTGAACAGGCGGGAGGTCACGGCTGTTTGCTCCTAGTTGCGGGTGAGAGGGATTGGTGCAGGTCGGCCGGGGCGCGATTGCGCCGAACCCTACGCGCTGCGCGGGTCCGAACCGGTCATTTCGGGGGTTCGCGGCCGGGCAGGCGCCGGGCGAGCTCGTCGCACACGGCGGCCGCCAGGACCGTCTTGGGACCCAGCGGGATCTCCACCGGGGGCGAGGAGTCGGCGGCCAGGATGACGCCGGCGTTGTCGGCCACCTCGAACGCGCGGCCCTCGTCGACCCGGTTGACCACGAGCAGGTCGCAGCCCTTGCGGGCCAGCTTCTGCCTCCCGTAGTCGAGCGGGGTTGCCGTGTCGTCGCCGGTCTCGGCGGCGAAGCCGACGACCACCCGGGCCCGGTCCGGCCCGGGCCGGCTCAGCGTGGCCAGGATGTCCGGGTTCTCGACGAGCTCGATCGCCGGCGGCGCCTGCCCCGGCCGTTTCTTGATCTTGGCCGCCCCCGCCCGCACGGGCCGGAAGTCGGCCACCGCGGCGGCCATGACGACGGCGTCGGCGCCGGCGGCGTGCTCGGTCATCGCCGCGGCCAGCTCCCGCGCGTCGCCGACCTCGACCCGGGTGACACCCGGCGGGGGGTCGAGCGTGACATTGGCCGAGACGAGGGTCACCTGCGCGCCGCGGGCGGCCGCGACCAGGGCCAGCGCGTACCCCTGCCGGCCGGACGAGCGGTTGCCCAGGAACCGGACCGGGTCGAGAGGCTCGCGGGTGCCGCCGGCGGACACCACCACCCGGCGGCCGGCCAGATCCCGGAGCAGGGCGGCGGGATCGCGCAGCAGCAGGGCGGCGACGGCGTGGATGTGGTCGACCTCGGGCAGCCGGCCGGGGCCGGTGTCGGCGCCGGTCAATCGGCCGGTCGCCGGGTCCAGGACGGTCACGCCCCGCGCGCGCAGCGTGGCGACGTTGGCCACGGTGGCGGGGTGGGTCCACATCTCGGTGTGCATCGCGGGGGCCATCAGCACGGGCGCGCGGGTGACCAGCAACGTCGCGGTGAGCAGGTCGTCGGCCCGCCCGGCGGCGGCCCGGGCCAGCAGATCGGCGGTGGCCGGGGCGATGACCACCAGGTCGGCCCGCTGCCCGGTCATCACATGCTTGACGTCGGGGACGTCGGTGAAGACGTCGGTCGAGACGGGCCGGCCGGACAGTGCCTCCCAGGTGGCCGCCCCGACGAAGCCGAGGGCGGCCGCGGTGGGCACCACGGTGACCGCGGCCCCGCTCTCGGTGAACGCGCGGACGAGACCGCCGACCTTGTACGCCGCGATGCCGCCACCGACCCCCACGACGACGCGGGGTCGGGCGGAAGGCGCGAGGACGGACCCGGACGACGCCGACAACTCCGTCACCGATTCCCGGCCGATCGGCGTGATCAGGCCGATTCGCCCTCGGTGTGGGTCAGCAGACCGGCGTTGATCTCGCGCAGCGCGATCGACAGCGGCTTCTCCTTGGGCAGCGGCTCGACCAGCGGGCCGACGTACTCCAGCAGCCCCTCGCCCAGCTGGGCGTAGTAGTCGTTGATCTGCCGCGCGCGCTTGGCCGCGTAGATGGACAGGCCGTACTTGGAGCTGGTGCGGGTCAGCAGCTCGTCGATCGGCGGGTAGGTGATGCCCTGGGCGGCGATGGACGCCGCGGTGGGCGCGCCGGTATCGGCTGAAGAACTCATCTGCGGTGCTCCTGTTTGTCGTGAAGACTCCTGGCCGGAGCCGGGAGTGCACTCGCCGCGACCCTCGTCGGCCGCGCCCGAACTCAGGGCACGCGCGAGCCGGGCCGGGACCCGGTCATCAACTGTACCAAGCCGGCGGCCGCCGCTCCGACGTTCGTGTTCACCACCGTGTGGTCGAACTCGGTCTCGGCCGCCAGCTCGTCCCGGGCCGCGGCCAACCGGGCCTCGATGGTGGCCGGGTCCTCGGTCCCCCGGCCGACCAGCCGGCGGATCAGTTCGTCCACCGACGGCGGGGCGAGGAAGATCAGCACGGCCTCCGGGCCGAGACCCGGCGCCGCCCGGACCTGGCGGGCACCCTGGACCTCGATCTCGAGCAGCACGTCCTCGCCCGCGGCCAGCCGGTCCTCGACCGGGTCCCGCGGGGTGCCGTACCAGTTGCCGGCGAAGTGCGCGTGCTCCAGCAGGCGACCGGCCTCGATGAGCTCGCGGAACCGCTCCTGGCTGACGAAGTGGTAGTTCACCCCGTCCGTCTCACCCGGGCGCATCGTCCGGGTGGTCGCCGAGACCGAATACCACAGGCCGGGCAGCAGCTCCCGGACCCGTTGGAGCACGGTGCTCTTGCCGACCCCGGACGGCCCGGACAGCACGAAGAGCCGCCCCCGGCCCGCACTTCGGCCCGCAATCCGGCCCACGGCCCGATCCGCGGTGCTGCTCACGGTGTCGGGAGCGTCCCCGTTCACGGGGCCGCCGGCCGGGGTCAGTAGCCGAACTCGTTGAGCAGGGCCTGGCGCTGGCGCTCGCCCAGCCCCCGGACCCGGCGGCTCTGGGCGATGTCGAACTGCTCCATCAGCTGGGCGGCGCGGACCTTGCCCACCCCGGGCAGGGACTCCAGCAGCGCGGACACCTTCAGCTTGGCCAGCGCCTCGTCGGTCTCGGCGTCGATCAGCACCTGCTTGAGGGTGGTCCCGCCCCGCTTGAGGCGCTCCTTGAGCTCGGCCCGGGCGCGGCGGGCGGCCGCCGCCTTCTCCAGGGCCGCGGCGCGCTGCTCGTCGGTCAGTTGCGGAAGAGCCACGTCGGCCTCACTTCTTTCCTGTCACATGTCCGTGCTCACGAATCACCGCGGTCCTGCGGCCCCCGGACACCGGCGTGGGCGCCCGCTCCGGGCCGCCCCGTCCGTTCGGTCCCCTGCGAACCTACCCAGGCCCGGCCGGGGCGGCAAACACCCCCGGCCGGTGCGCCGTCATCGGCCGCCCGATTGGTCGGTGCCGGATCCGTCCTGTTCAGGCCGGGGCCCGGCGCCCCGCCCTCGATCGACCCAGCCCGATTCCTCCTCGGCCCGCCAGGTCGAACGCAGCTCCTCCTCGGCGAACCCGAGGCTGCCGTCCGCCCGCCGGCCGACGAGCGAGTGCCGCTTGCCGTAGGCGAAGTAGACCAGCACCCCCAGGGCCATCCAGATCAGGAACCGGATCCAGGTGATCGCGGTCAGGTTGATCATCAGCCAGAGGCAGGCGAGCACCGAGAGAACGGGCAACAGTGGCACCAGAGGCACCTTGAACGACCGCTCCAGGTCCGGGCGGGTGCGGCGGAGCACCACGACGCCGATCGAGACCAGGATGAAGGCGAACAGCGTGCCGACGTTGACCATCTCCTCCAGCACACCGATCTCGGAGAACCCGGCGATCACCGCGACGACGGCGCCGACCCCGACGGTGATCCGGGACGGCGTCCCGGACTTCTCGTCGACCGTCCCGATCGCCCGCGGCAGCAGGCCGTCGCGGCTCATCGCGAAGATGATCCGGCTCTGCCCCAGCAGCAGCACCAGCACGACGGTGGTCAACCCGGCCAGCGCGCCGATGGCGATCACGTTGGCCGCCCAGGTCACCCCGACCGCGGAGAAGGCGCTGGCCAGGGTGGCCGCGTTGCCGTCGTGGGTGCCGTCGGGCAGCACCGGCCCGAGCTGGTCGTAGGGCACCATGCCGGTCAGCACGAGCGAGACCAGCACGTAGAGCACGGTGACGAGGGCCAGCGAGCCCAGGATGCCGCGCGGCAGGTCCTTGCGCGGGTTGCGGGTCTCCTCGGCCGCGGTCGCCACGATGTCGAAGCCGATGAAGGCGAAGAACACCAGCGAGGCCGCGGCCAGCACCCCGAACCAGCCGAACGAGGACGGGGCGCTGCCGACGATCAGCTGCAGCAGCGGCTGTTCCAACCCGGTCTTGCCGCCCTCCGCCGCCGGCTGGGACGGTGGGACGAAGGGCGAGAGGTTGCTCGCCTTGAAGTAGAAGAATCCGACCACGATCACCAGCAGCACCACGAACACCTTGATCGCGGTGATGATCATGTTGGCCCGGGCCGAGAGCTTGGCCCCCTGGATCAGCACCAGGGTGATCAGCGCGACGATCACCACGGCGCCCCAGTCGAAGTCGACCGGCCCGAGGTCGATCGAGGTCTGCAGCGAGCCGCCGAACTGGGTGAACAGGTTGCCCAGGTACAGCGACCAGCCCTTGGCCACCACGGAGGCGCCCAGGGCCAGTTCGAGCACCAGGTCCCAGCCGATGATCCAGGCGATCAGCTCGCCCAGCGTTGCGTAGGAGAAGGTGTACGCCGACCCGGCCACCGGGACCGTCGAGGCGAACTCGGCGTAACACATGGCGGCCAGGCCGCAGGCGACGGCGGCGAGCACGAACGACAGCGAGACCGCCGGACCGGCGGTGGTCGCGGCGACCCGCGCCGTCAGCGTGAAGATGCCGGCCCCGATGACGACGGCGACCCCGAAGATCGTCAGGTCCCAGGCCGACAGGCTCCGCTTGAGCTTGTGCCCGGGTTCGTCGGTGTCCTTGATCGACTGCTCGACCGACTTGGTGCGCCAGACCGACACGATGGTCCCTCTCCCCTGTCACTGCGCGGACCCGCCGACCGTAACGGTCACCCGACGGTCACGCAGCGAAACTCCGCGACCCCCATCGAGTTGCCGGTTTTCGCCCTTCTTGATCGCTCTAGGAGGGCCGAAACCGGCAACTGGACGCACGTGATCACGGGTGACGCACCCGGACCCGCCGACCGGGACGGGGCCCCGGCGTCAGCTCAGGCCGTCGGTCGCCCGGAACGCCGTGCCGGACCCGCCGACCCGGACCGGGCCCTCGTGCGCGCCGATCCACACCGACCGCCCGCGCGGCACGCTCACCGTGCGTCCCTGCCCGTCGGTCACCTCGATCGTCCCGTCGACGACCAGCAACACCTGCGGGCCGGCGTGGGTGATCTCCAGCCGGTCCGGCCCCGGTTCGATCCGGGACAGCCGGAACTCGGGCGCCGGCGTGCGGTAGACCCACTCCCCGGGGGCCCCGGGGTCGCCGTGCAGGATCGGCTGGTCGCCGGGACTGAAGTCCAGCACCTTCATCAACTCGCCGACGTCGACGTGCTTGGGCGTCAGGCCGCCCCGCAGCACGTTGTCCGAGTTGGCCATGATCTCGATACCGACCCCGGCCAGGTAGGCGTGCAGGTTGCCGCCCGGCAGGTAGAGCGCCTGGCCGGGCTGCAGGGTGATCCGGTTCAGCAGCAGCGAGGCGAGCACGCCCGGGTCACCCGGGTACCGCTCACCCAGGGCCAGCGCGGTGCGGTACTCGGCGGCGAACTCGTCGCTGAATTGCGCGCCGCGCTGCACCCGCCGCACGCAGGCCGCCAGCACATCGGCCAGCAGCGGGCCGAGGGTGGACGGCGGGATCGTGATCAGCGAGGAGAACAGCGCCCGGGTGCCGTGCTCGTCGGGCTGGCCGGACAGCAGGCCCAGGTAGTGGTCCAGCGCGGGCACCTCGAGCGCGGCCAGCAGGTGCACCGTCCGCGACGGCTCGCGGAACCCGCACAGCGCCTCGAACTCGGTGAGCGCGCAGATCAGCTCCGGCTTGTGCCAGCGGTCCCGGTAGTTGCGCTGCGGCGAGCTGAGCGGGATGCCTGCGGCCTCCTCCAGCGCGAACCCGCGCTCGGCCTGGGCCGACGACGGATGGGCCTGCAGCGACAGCGGCTCGGCGGCCGCCAGCACCTTGAGCAGGAACGGCAGCCGGGCGCCGAACCGCCGGTGGACCGGCTCGCCCATCGTGCCGACCGGGTCCGCGGCGATCACCTCGACCAGGGGGCGGCCGCCGTCGTCGCCGCGCCCGCTCCGGCTCCGGCTGCCGCCCGCATCGGGCCCGGCCGCCGGGGTGTCGGGGTCGAGCAGCACCGACGAATCCGCCGGGTGGGCCCCGATCCACAGTTCGGCCTGCGGGTGCGGGGCCGGGCTGGGTTCGCCGAGCAACTCGGCGATCGCCGTTCGCGACCCCCACGCGTACGGCCGGACCCGGTTGCGCATCAACTCCACGAACCGGACTCCCTCTCGTTCCACGGCCCCCGGCCGGCCGCCCCGCGACCCGGGTCGCGGCCGCGGCCCGGCAGATGCAGTGCGGCGCCGCCCGGCCGGCCCAGCCCGTCCGGGCTGTCCAGCGGGGCCCGCGCCCCGGACCGCAGCCCCAGGTAGACGGCGGCGAAGTCGACCCGGGCCATCATCGCCAGGGTCCAGCTGAAGGCGTCCCGCACCGGCACCGGCGCGTCCGGGTCGGTCGGGCCGTCGTCGCGGGTCGGCAACTCCTCCGGCCCGATGGTCAGCGACCGCGGCAACGCCGTCTGCAGCGCGGCGGCCAGCGGCGACCGCGGGGCCGCCGGCCGGACCGGATCGACCGGCTCGGCCCCGAACGCCGGCAGCGACTCCAGGGGCAGCAGGCCGGCCCCGGACGGGACCGTCCCCGCCGGCCCCCCCTGCGCCGTCGGGCCGACGACCAGGACGCTGCTCACCGTCTGCCCGGGCTCCTCGTCGCCGTCGCCGTCGAGGTAGGGGTCGTAGAACGTGCCGGCCGGCCCGTCGGTGCGGGCGGCGCTGGCCAGCACCGGCGGCGAACCGGCCGCCTGGTAGGACAGCAGCGCGGCCGCGGCGGTCCCGCTCAGCGTGGCCAGGGCGCGGCACGTGTAACCGGCCAGCGCGTCGGCCACCGGGTCGGTCCCCACGATCAGCGGCGTGCCGGCCGACAGATGCTCGGCCAGCGTGAGCGCAGGATTGACGAAGAACTCCGACGACGGGTGGCAGGCCACGGCCAGCGCGTCGAGCTGGTCGGCCGCCGCCAGGAAGTCCGGGCGGCGGCCGAAGCCGGCCGCCGCCGCCACCCCGGCCAGCACGACCAGCCGGGCCGGACCGGCCAACGCCTCGGTCACCGGGACCGGCGGCTCCAGCAGGTCGGCACCGGCCGCCGCCTCCGCCACCGGGCCGTGCCCGGCCGCCCGCACGATCACCCGGGCCCCGCGACGCACGGCCAGCGCGGCCGCCTCCGCGGCGGCGATGTCGTCCACCAGCGAGGCCAGCACCACCACGATGTCCAGCGGCCCGACCCACAGCGGCAGGGCGGTACCCGCGACCACGGGGGCCGGCGCATCGCCGACCAGCGCGGTCAGCAACGCCGTGTCGACCGCCGCGTTCGCCCCGACCACGACCAGCGCGCGCGGCCGGCCGAAGTCGGCGAAGCCGCTCACCTGCTCGGCGGTGGCCCGCACCTGGGCCCCGGCCAGCGCGACCGACGGCAGCAGCATCGCCCGATCGGCGGCGGCCAGCCCGGCGGCATCGTGCAGGTCCACGGAGCTCATGACGCCGACCTTCCGGGGCA
>NZ_JBMDXT010000534.1:0-2053 GCF_048594475.1 Nakamurella sp.
CCCCGCCCGGGCGGGGGCGGGGGCACCCCCGCGCCCCCCGCCGTTCGTGTTTCTTGGGGGTGGAGCCTTGGCCGGCCGGGCTAGCGGCGGCCCCGGGTCGGCCGAGCGAGCGAGGCCGCCCATCGAACACCGAGCTGGGCCGGCGCGCGGCCCGGCGGCGACGCAGGAGCCCGCCGGGCTAGCGGCGGCCCAGCTCCATGCGGGCCAGGATGTCGCGCGCCTGTTCGGCGGTACGGGGCTCGCACAGCACGTCATAGCGGCGGGCGACGACCTGGGAGGCGGAGGTGAAGTCGCGGCGGCCCTTGGCCACCGAATAGCCCAGGTACCCCATCACCGCGCCGAACGCCGCACCGATGGCCACGGCGGCCAGGATGAGCAGGGCGACCCCGCTCTGCACGGGCGAGAAGACGAACATCAGCAGACCGACGAACAGACCCATCCAGGCACCGGACGCGGCGCCTGCGGCCGCGAGCTTGCCGGCGGTCAGCCGGCCGGTGACCCGCTCGACCAGTTGCAGGTCGGACCCGACGATGGTCACGTCCTGGATGGAGAAGTCCTGCTTGATCAGGTGCTCGACGGCGGCCTGAGCGCTCGCGTAGGTCGGATAGGCGGCCACCGCAAAGCCGGTCGGCGGAGTCGGCAGGTTGGGCACCGTGCCGACGTTGCGGAAACCGATGGGCGACGTCATGCAAACCTCCACTTCGACCCTTCCCATGCTGGCACAGGTAGATGTGCAAGCGATGGGAGCACCGGTCACGCTGAGTCCGTGCGGAGTCCGTGCCGGGCGAAACCGGCGCCGCCCGTACCCTGGCAGGGGCCCGGCGCCACCCGGCCGGGATCGAAAGGACATCATGAGCGTCACCGTCGAGGCCGTGCGAGCCGCACTGGCCACCGTCAAGGATCCGGAGATCCGGCGGCCGATCACCGAGCTGGACATGGTGGCCGACCTGTCGGTCGACCCGTCCGGGGTGGTCGGGTTCACCCTGCTGCTGACCATCGCCGGCTGCCCGATGCGCGAGACGCTGGTCAACGACGTCACCGCCGCCGTGCGCGGGGTTTCCGGGGTGAGCGATCTGCGGCTGCAACTGGGCGTGATGACGGACGAGCAGCGCACGGCGCTGCGGGAGAAGCTGCGTGGCGGCCCCGGCAAGGAGATCCAGTTCTCCCGGCCCGATTCCCGGACCCGGGTCTACGCGATCGCCTCGGGCAAGGGCGGCGTCGGCAAGTCCACCGTGACGGTCAACCTGGCCGCGGCGCTCGCCGCGCAGGGGTTGGCGGTCGGTGTGGTGGACGCCGACGTGTACGGCTTCTCGGTTCCCCGCATGCTCGGTGTGACCGGCCGGCCCACGCGCGTCGGCGACATGATCCTGCCGCCCGTCGCGCACGGGGTGAAGGTCATCAGCGTCGGCATGTTCGTCGACGGCAACGTCCCGGTCGTCTGGCGCGGGCCGATGCTGCATCGTGCGCTGCAGCAGTTCCTGGCCGACGTCTACTGGGGCGACCTGGACGTGCTGCTGCTGGACCTGCCGCCGGGGACCGGTGACATCGCCATCTCGACGGCGCAACTGGTGCCGACGGCCGAGATCGTCGTGGTGACCACGCCGCAGGCGGCGGCCGCCGAGGTCGCCGAACGGGCCGGGGCGATCGTCGGCCAGACCCGGCAGCGGATTGCCGGCGTCGTGGAGAACATGAGTGCGATGGTGCTGCCCGACGGCAGCCGCCTGGACCTGTTCGGGTCCGGCGGCGGTGAGTCGGTCGCGGCCTCGCTGAGCCGGCTGACCGGGACGACCGTCCCGCTGCTGGGTCAGGTTCCGCTGGAAGTCGATCTGCGCGCGGCCGGCGACGCCGGTACCCCGCTGGTCCTGGGCGGGGCGTCGAGCCCGGCGGCGCAGGCGTTGCGCGCGGTGGCCGCCACCCTCGGCGAGAAGTCCAAGCCGCTCGCCCGGGTGCCGCTGGGCATCTCACCGGCCGGCCGCCGGGCCGGCGCCGGCGTCTGACGCCCGGCCCTCCGCCGCACCCACCGCCCAGGCGGCGGCTCAGGTCGCGTCGGCGT
>NZ_JBMDXT010000535.1:0-7824 GCF_048594475.1 Nakamurella sp.
CCCCCCCTGTCACTGTGGGTTCGTCTTCCCCCGCGCCTCGCCTTTGCCCCGGCGCGGGTCGGTCCGGCGCCGGGCGCCCGGCGCACCGCGCCCGGCCCGATCCGGCCGACGACCTCCCGGCGCCCGGCCACGTCGTGCCCGGCCGCACAGCGCACCGCCAGGTGGACCGGCTCGCCGCAGTCGCGGTGGGCGAACTCGATCGGCGGTCCGGCCGGATCGGCCAGGTAGCGGTTGCCCCACTCCTGCAGGGCGATCAGCACCGGGTACAGATCCAGACCCTTGTCCGTGAGCCGGTACTCGTGCCGCTCCCGCTGCCCGGGCACACGGTAGGGCTGCCGGCGCAGGATGCCGTCGTCGACCAGCCGGCGCAGCCGGGCGGTCAGCACCTGGCGCGGGATCGCCGTCCGCACCGTCATGTCGTCGAAGCGGCGGATGCCCTGGAAGACCTCACGCAGCACGATCAGCGACCAGCGGTCCCCCATGATCTCCAGACTGCGCTGGATGGTGCAGTTGTCCACCGACCACTGCAGCGCCTCGGGTGCCGTCATGCCGCGATGCTCGACCGCCTGAGTCTACTTGTCAAACCCAGGCGGGAGTGCCACCCTGAGTCCATGACGCAGACCCAGAGTGCCGCCCGGACCCGCGCCCACTCCTGGGACGATCCGGCGATCGCGCTCGACTCGTTGCCGACGCTGAGCGGTCTGGAATTCCTGCAGGCGATGGTCGCCGGCCGGGTGCCCTCCCCACCGATCTCCTCGACCCTGGACTTCGCCGATTTCGTGGTCGAGCCGGGCCGGGTGACCGTGGAGCTCGATCCCGCCGAGTTCCACATGAATCCGCTGGGCAGCGTGCACGGCGGGGTGATCGCCGCGCTGCTCGACACCGCCTGCGGATGCGCGGTGCACAGCACCCTGCCGGCCGGGATCGGCTACACGAGCCTGGATCTCAACACCCGTTTCCTGCGTCCGGTCCGGGCCGGCGGCGGCCGGGTGCGGTGCGTCGGCACCGTCCTCACCGCGGGCTCACGCACCGCCACCGCCGAGGCGCGATTGCTCGACGGCCGGGACCGGCTGCTGGCCCACGCCACGTCCAGCTGCCTGATCTTCCCGATCGGCCCGGCGGCCTGATCCCGGGCCGATTTGAGGTCGGTCACCGCGAAATTCACTGGCGGCGACCGGGGGCGCCCGGCCTACACTCCTGCCCGGCGATCGGGCCGGAGACGGTCGGTGATCACTGCCCATGATGTCGCGGGAGTCAGACCCCGCCACCGGTTCCGACCGGTGTGGCCGGCGGTCGCAATCATGTCCGGTCGCCGAACTGATCGAAAGGAACGGCGGGCCGGAGAGTTTCGGTTACCTCCAGGATCCATGTGGCGCGGGTTCGAGTCCCGCCCGGGCCGTCGGCCCGGTAGCTCAGCCGGTAGAGCGATGGACGACCCGGAGCTCGACGACACGTCCGCCGTCCCCTTCGATCAGCCCCCCTCGACACCCCAACGGCCCGAGGAGCCGTCATGCCCGATGCCCTGAACCTGATCAACCTGCGCACCCCGCCGCCGGCCCCCGCCGAGGCGGTGGTCAACAACGCCGGCGGCGACACCTTCACGGTGACACCGCGGATGCGACTGCGCCGGTTCCTCGTGCTCGGCACCGACGGCGGGACCTACTACACCGGCGAACGGGCCCTGACCGGTCAGAACGCGACCGTCGTGCTCGAGTGGGCATCGGGTCGCGCGACCGAACTGGTCGCGGAGGTGGTGTCGATCTCCACCGCCGGCCGGGCCCCCCGCCAGCAGCCGGCCCTGTTCGCCCTGGCGGCCGCGGCCGCGCTGGGCGATCTCGACGGCCGGCACGCCGCGCTCGCCGCGCTGCCACTGGTCGCCCGCACCGGATCACACCTGCTGACCTTTGCCGGATTCGTCGAGCAGTTTCGCGGGTGGGGCCGTGGCCTGCGGCGTGCGGTCGCCGACTGGTACCTGCGCCGGCCGATCACCGACGTCGCGTTCCAGGCGGTCAAGTACCGGCAGCGGGCCGGGTGGACCCACCGGGACCTGCTCCGGCTGGCCCACCCCGCCACCGACGAGCCCGAACGGCGGCAGCTGTTCGACTGGATCTGCGGGCGTGGGGAGTCCGGCCCGGGGGTCGTCGAAGGCTTCCGGCGGGCGCAGGCGGCGACCACGCCGAGCGGCTGGCTGGCCGCGCTGGGGGAGTACCCGGCGCTGTCCTGGGAGATGCTTCCGGATGCCGCCCTGGGGGTGCCGGCGGTCTGGGAAGCGTTGCTCCAGAACGGTCTTCCACCGACGGCCCTGCTGCGCCAGCTTCCCCGGCTGACCCGGCTGGGCCTGCTGCAGCCGCAGTCGCCCACTCTGGCGACGGTGGTCACCGCACTGACCGACGCGGATCGGCTGCGGCGGGCCCGGGTGCATCCGGTCGCGGTGCTGGTCGCGGCCCGGACCTACGCGTCCGGCCGGTCGGACCGCGGCCGGTCGACCTGGACCCCGTCGGCCCCGGTGCGGGAGGCGCTGGACGCCGCGTTCTACGCGGCCTTCGGTGCCGTCCAACCGGCCGGCCGGCGAACGTTGCTGGCCCTGGACGTCTCCGGGTCGATGACGGCGCCGGTCTCCGGCCTGCCGATCAGTTGCCGGGAGGCCTCGGCCGCGCTGGCCCTGGTGACCGCAGCGACCGAACCCGCGACGACCGTCGTCGGGTTCACCGCCGAGGAACCGGCCGGTCGGTGGTGGCAACGGTTGCGCCAGCCGGGCGGCAGCGGCGGGATCTCGCCGGTGCCGATCTCCCCGCGGCAGCGGTTGGACGAGGCCGTCACGGCGGTCTCGGGCCTGCCGTTCGGTGGGACCGACTGTGCCCTGCCGATGCGATGGGCCCTGGATCGAAAGATCGAGGTCGACACGTTCGTCGTCTACACCGACAACGAGACCTGGGCCGGCCCCGAGCGTCCGCACCGGGCGCTGCGCCGCTACCGGGACGCCACCGGGATCGACGCCCGGCTGGCCGTCGTCGGCATGACGGCGACCGGGTTCAGCATCGCCGACCCGGCCGACCCCGGCATGCTCGATGTCGCCGGCTTCGACGCCGCGGTTCCCGGCCTGCTGAGCGCGTTCTCGGCGGGCCACCTGTAGTCCCCCGCCCGCGGCGCGGTGGGCGCCCTCGCGGCGCCCGCCGCGCCGGCCCCTGCCTGGAAGACTCCGTCCCGTGCTGCTGACGATCACCACGACCCACCGTCCGGCCACCGACCTGGGCCACCTGCTGTTCAAGCACCCCGCCCGGGTGCAGTCCTTTCCCGAGTCGATCGGGGTCGCCCATGTCTTCTACCCGGAGGCGACCGACGACCGGTGCACCGCCGCCCTGCTGCTGGAGGTCGACCCCGTCGGCCTGGTCCGGCGCGGTCAGCGTTCCGCTGCAGACACTTCCATGCTCGGTTCGTACGTGAACGACCGCCCCTACGCGGGCGGCAGCATGCTCGCGCTGGCCGTCAAGGACGTGTTCGCCACCGCGATGACCGGCCGGTGCGCCGCCCGGCCCGAGCTGGCCGCGACGGCGATCCCGTTGACGGTGCACCTGCCGGCGCTGCGCTGCCGGGGCGGGGCCGACCTGCTCCGCCGGCTGGTCGAACCGCTGGGCTGGCGGGTGACGGTGGCGGCGGCCGCCCTGGACCCGACCGTCCCGTCGTGGGGGGACTCGCCCTACCTGGACGTCCGGCTGACCGGCGAGCTGCGCCTGGCCGACGCGCTGCGCCAGCTGTACGTGTTGCTGCCGGTCCTGGACGACGCCAAGCACTACTGGGTGTCCACCGACGAGATCGACAAGCTGATCCGGGCCGGCGGGGGTTGGCTCGCCGGGCATCCCGAGCGCGACCTGATCACCCACCGGTACCTGGCGCACCAGCGCTGGCTCACCCGGGGTGCATTGGCCCGGCTGGCCGAGGTCGACCAGGCCACTCCGGCGGACTTCGGCGAGACCGACGCAGACGCAGACCCCGACCCCGACACCGGCACCGGCACCGGCACCGGCACGAACGGCGCCACCGCGTCCACCGCCACCGACCCGGCCGGGACCGGGCCGGCCGTCACCGGGGACGGGGACCGGCCGGGGTCCGAGCCGGACCGGCCGGTCCCGCTCGCCCAGCGACGCCGGGGCGCGGTGCTCGCCGCGATCCGCGCCGCCGGCGCGCGCACGGTCGGCGACTTCGGTTGCGGCGAAGGCGCTTTGCTGCGCGACCTGGTCGCCGAACGCTCGCTGGAGCGGATCGTCGCGACGGACGTGTCGGTCCGCGCCCTGCAGATCGCCGCCGACCGGCTGCACCTGGACCGGATGAGCGAGCGCGAGCGGGCCCGGTTGGAGATCGTCCAGTCGTCCCTGACCTACCGTGACGACCGGCTCGCCGGCCTGGACGCGGCCGTACTGATGGAGGTGATCGAGCACGTCGACCCGACCCGGCTGGCCGCTCTCCAGCGGTGTGTCTTCGGCTTCGCCGCTCCCGGCACGGTGCTGGTGACCACACCCAACGCCGAGTACAACGTGCGCTACCCGGCGCTGGCCGCCGGGGCGTACCGGCACCGGGACCACCGCTTCGAATGGACCAGGGCGCAGTTCCGGGACTGGGCCGAGCAGGTCACCCGCGCGCATCCCTACACCGTCCGATTCCTGCCGATCGGACCCGACGACCCGGACGTCGGCCCGCCGACCCAGTTCGCCCTCTTCATCCGGAGCACCCCATGACCAGGGAGATCGCTGTCCCCGAACTGTGTCTCGTCGTCCTCGTCGGGGTCAGCGGGGCAGGCAAGTCGACCTTCGCGCGCCGGCACTTCCGGCCGACCGAGGTGGTCGCGTCGGACTTCTGCCGCGGGCTGGTGGCCGACGACGAGAACGACCAGGCCGCCACCCCGCTCGCCTTCCAGCTGCTGGAGTACCTCACCGGGCTGCGGCTGGACGCCGGGCGGCTCACCGTCATCGACGCCACCAACGTGCAGCCCGAGGCCCGCCGGAAGCTGGTCGCGCTGGCCCGCGCCCACGACGTGCTTCCGGTGGCCGTCGTCCTGGACGTTCCGGAACGAGTCTGCCTGGACCGCAACGCCGGTCGGCAGGACCGCGACTTCGGCCCGCACGTCGTGCGCCGGCAGCGGGACCAGCTGCGTCGGGGCCTGCGCGGCCTGGCCAAGGAGGGATTCCGCGCGGTGCACACCCTGCGCGGGGTCGAGGAGATCGACGACGTGCGGCTCACCCGGACCCGCCTGTCCAACGACAAGCGGGACGAGCACGGGCCGTTCGACGTGATCGGTGACGTACACGGGTGCCGCGCGGAACTGGAGGCGCTGCTGGAGCGGCTGGGCTACACGCTGGTGCGGGACGAGCGGGGTCGGTCCGTGGACGCGCACCGGCCCGGCCGCCGGGCCGTCTTCGTCGGCGATCTGGTCGACCGGGGCCCGGACACCCCGGGCGTGCTGCGGTTGGCGATGGGCATGGTCGCCGCCGGACACGCCCTGTGCGTCCCCGGCAACCACGAGCACAAGCTGGCCCGGGCCCTGGCCGGCCGCACCGTGCAGGTGACCAACGGGCTGGCCGAGTCGCTGGCCCAGCTCGCCCGGGAACCGGACGAGTTCCGTTCCGCGGCAGCAACTTTCCTGGACGGGCTGGTCAGTCACTACGTGCTGGACGACGGCCGGCTGGTGGTCAGCCACGCCGGCCTGATCGAGAAGTACCACGGTCGCACGTCGGGCCGGGTCCGGGCGTTCTGCCTGTACGGGCAGACCACCGGCGAGACCGACGAGTTCGGGCTGCCGGTGCGGTACCCCTGGGCCCAGGACTACCGCGGGCGCGCCATGGTGCTCTACGGCCACACCCCGATCCCGGAACCGGAGTGGGTGAACAACACCCTGTGCCTGGACACCGGCTGCGTGTTCGGCGGCCGGCTGACCGCGCTGCGCTACCCCGAGCGGGAGCTCGTCTCGGTGCCGGCCGGCGCGGTGTACTACCAGCCGGCGCGGCCGTTCCCGGCCGACCCGGCCGACGGCGGCCCGCCCGACCGGGCACCGGAGGTGCTCGACATCGCCGACGTGAGCGGCCGGCGCGTCCTGGAGACGTCGTACCTGTCGAAGATCTCGGTCCGCGAGGAGAACGCGGCAGCCGCGTTGGAGGTGATGAGCCGGTTCGCCGTCGACCCGCGGTGGCTGCTGTACCTGCCGCCGACGATGAGACCGGTGGCCACCGCGAGCCGGCCGGACCTGCTCGAACATCCGGCGCAGGCCTTCGAGTACTACCGCGACGAGGGTGTCGACGCCGTGGTGTGCCAGGAGAAGCACATGGGGTCGCGGGCGGTGGCCCTGGTGGCCCGGTCGGCGGCGGTGGCCACCGACCGCTTCGGCGCGTCCGGCGGGGCGTGCGGGCAGGTGTGGACCCGGACCGGCCGGCCGTTCTTCCCGGCGGACCGGACGGTGGACCTCACCGATCGGCTGCGATCGGTGATCGAGCGGGCCGGCCTGTTCGACGACCTGCGGACGGACTGGCTGCTGCTGGACGCCGAACTGCTGCCGTGGAACGCCAAGGCCGAACCGTTGCTGCGCGAGGCCTACGCGCCGGTCGGCGCGGCCGCTCGGGCCGCGCTGCCCGCCGCGGTCGAGGCGCTGACCGCCGCGGCGGCCGCCGGCCGGGACGTCGCCGACCTGCTGGACCGGACCCGGCGGCGGGTGGCGAACGCGACGGCCTTCACCGAGGCCTACCGGCGCTACTGCTGGCCGACGGAGGGTCTGGACGGGGTGCGGCTGGCCCCGTTCCAGCTGCTGGCCACCGACGGCGCGGCGCACCACGGCCGGCCGCATTCCTGGCATCTGGAGATCGCCGACCGGCTCGCGGCCGTTGACCCCTGGCTGGTCGCCCCGACCGAGCGCCGGACGGTGGACACCACCGACGAGGCCTCCATCGCGACGGCCACCGACTGGTGGTGGGAGCTCACCGCGAAGGGCGGCGAGGGCATGGTCGTCAAGCCGGCGGCCAACCTCATCCGGGGGCGGCGCGGCGTCGTGCAGCCAGGGCTGAAGGTCCGCGGCCGGGAATACCTGCGGATCATCTACGGCCCGGACTACACCGAACCGGCCAACCTGGAGCGACTCCGCGATCGGCGGCTGGGGCACAAGCAGTCGCTGGCGCTGCGGGAGTACGCCCTGGGGCTGGAGGCGCTGGACCGGGTGGCCCGCGGTGAACCGCTCTGGCGGGTGCACGAGTGCGTGTTCGGGGTGCTGGCGCTGGAGTCCGAACCGGTGGACCCGCGGCTCTGACCCCTCCCGGGTTCGCTGATCAAAGCCGGGCGGCGGCGGCCGGATCGGCCGGTTCGGCGCGGCTTTGATCAGCGAACCGTCGGGCAGGGGCGCCCGACGCGCGACGGCCGGACGCCGGACCCGGCCGCCGGACGCACCGGGCGTCCGGCCCCGGTGACGGCTCGTAGGCTGCTGCGCATGACCGTCAGCGAGATCTTCGACCCGACCCGGTGGCGTGAGGTCGAGGGCTTCGACTTCACCGACATCACCTACCACCGGCACGTCGGGACCCGACCGGCCGGGGGCGACGATCGGCTGGTCGACCTGCCGACCGTCCGGATCGCGTTCGACCGGCCGGAGGTGCGCAACGCGTTCCGGCCGCACACCGTGGACGAGCTCTATCGCGCGCTGGACCACGCCCGGATGACCGGCGACGTCGGCTGCGTCCTGCTCACCGGCAACGGCCCCAGCCCGCGCGACGGCGGCTGGGCGTTCTGCTCCGGCGGCGACCAGCGGATCCGCGGCCGCAGCGGCTACCAGTACGCCAGCGGGGAGACCGC
>NZ_JBMDXT010000536.1:0-1862 GCF_048594475.1 Nakamurella sp.
CCGCGGAATGATGATCTCGCCGGGGTAGTCGCCGCCGAACACCGCCCAGTGCATCCAGGTGCCGATCACCGGGATCGACAGGATGAACGCGCTGACCGCCCGCAGGCCGGTGCCGGAGAGCAGGTCGTCCGGCAGCGAGTAACCCAGGAAGCCCTCGGCCATGCCCAGGATCAGCAGCAGCGCACCGATGATCCAGTTCACCTCACGCGGCTTGCGGAACGCACCGGTGAAGAAGATGCGCATCATGTGCAGCATCATCGAGAACAGGAAGATCAGCGCGGCCCAGTGGTGGATTTGCCGGATCAGCAGGCCGCCACGGACCTCGAAGGAGATGTCCAGGGTCGAGGCGTAGGCCATCGACATGGGCACGCCACGCAGCTTCTCGTAGACGCCCTGGTACACCGTCTCGGCCATCGACGGATCGAAGAACAGCGTCAGGTACACGCCCGAGAGCAGCAGGATGAGGAACGAGTACATCGCCGCCTCGCCCAGCATGAACGACCAGTGGCTGGGGAAGACCTTGTTCAGCTGGGTGCGCAGCGGCCGCGCACCGTGATAGCGGATGTCGGCGTTGTCCAGCGCCTTCTGCAGGTGCGAATCGCCGGCCGCTGCCTTGCGGGGGGTGGTCAGCCTGCTCATCCCGTTGCCTCCTTGGGCTCCGAGTACCACGCCGGGAACTTGCCGTTCTCCCAGAATCCGGGACCGACCGCCTCGATGAAGTCCCGCGCCGCGACGAAGTAGCCCTCGTCGTCCAGCTCGATGGGGAGCTGGGGGAGCGGGCGGGTGGCCGGGCCGAAGACCGGAAACATGCCCTCATACAGGTTGAACTGCGACTGGTGGCAGGGGCACAGCACGCGGCCGGTCTGCTGCTCGTACAGCGAGACCGGGCAGCCGACGTGCGTGCAGATCTTCGAGAACGCGTAGTAGTCGCCGTACTGGAAGCCCTGCTGCCCGTCCCGGATGCGGATGACCGAATCCGAGCGGACCCGGAACAGCATGACCGCGGCATCGGAGGCCTTGGAGCCGCCGGGAACGCCGGGGAAGACGGTGGCCATCGAGCCGGCCGCCAGGTCCTCGGGCTTGACCGGGGTGCCGTCGATCTGGGTCAGGCGGATCTTGGTGCCGTCCGCCAGCGGGGCCCACGGGGTGACCCACAGCGGCGAGTCGGCCCGTTCGGCCCACGGGTTCTTGATCAGCGCACCCAGGATCGGGATCGCCGCGACCAGGCCGAGCGCGCCGCCGGCCAGGGCCAGCGAGCCCTTGATCATGCCGCGCCGCTTGAGGCCGGCCTTGTCGACCGTGTCCAGCATCTGGGCGGACAGCGTCTGCCGGTCGAACTCGGCGGACATGCCGACGTGCCGCTGCTGGATGGCGACCTCGTGCGCGAAGATCTTGCGCGCCATCTGGACCACGCCGATCCCGAAGCACAGGATGGCCCCGCCCATGGTCAGGCCGATGATCGGGGTGTACAGCGCGTACGCGAGCTGGCCGTCCTGGTAGGCCGGCACGTACTCGTGCGGCCACCAGATGAACGCCACCGCGAAGAGCAGGCCGAGCAGCCCGGCCAGCAGGAACCACATGGCGACGCTGCGCTCGTTGCGCTTGTCGGCCGGCGAGCCGGGGACGGCGACGGGGCCGTACTCCTCGAGCTCGACGTGGTCCGCGGCCATGCCGAGCGCGGCCTTCTCCTCCCGCGACATCTTCGCCAGGTCGGCGTCGCTGGGAACGGCGTGCTGGTCGGTGCTCATGCCGCCGCCTCTCGGGGGCTCCTCGCAGGCTCGGTCGCCCCCGACGGGGCGCCGCCCTGACCGCATACATCGTTCGCTCGGCGAGCCTCGCTCATCATGCCCGGGCCCCCATCC